>JACDBJ010000421.1 GCA_013695005.1 Pseudonocardiales bacterium | reverse complement strand
CAGGACGGCCCGGCCGCTGCGGCGCCAGAGCCCGCGCGGCGGGATCTGCACCAACGGCTCCTGGTAGTGCACGCCGTAGGCCAGCGACTGCGCGTCATAGTCAGGCCATCGCTGCTGTAGCGCCGCTCCCAGCTCGGACAGCGTCCGCGGCCGCTCGGCGAGCAGTTTCCGACCTGCGGCCAGCAACTCGCCGACGTCCACCCCGGCGATCTGCTTGCCCCAAGGGGCTGCTGCTGTTGAGGGTGCGGGTCAGCACCGGCTGAAGGACCGGCCGCAATGCGAGGGAGTCACGCGCGGTGAGCAGGTGGACTGTCGCGCGCATCACCGCGATCCGGACGGCCTCCCGGTCGCTGATCAACGTCGACAGCTCGTCCGGGTCGAAGCCGTCCAGCCGCGACCAGAGCGCCACGTACGGCGCCTGCGGCAGCTGCGCCTGCAGGCCGACCACGTGCTCGATCGCCTCCGCCGGCGCCATCTGCACCCGGCGCAGCAGCAGTTGGCGATGCAGCAGCGCGCGGTTCAGCGCCCGCTGGCCAAGCACCTTCGCGACCACGCCACCAGGATGGCCTACCGTCGCAACACTGCTCGCGGCCGCAGCAGGCACAGCCCGACGTCCTGTCGCTGCGATCATCAAACTCGTTCACTTGTATGTACCTGATGCTCCCAACACGCTATACTACTCAGATGGCCCGACGCACGACCATCGAGGTAGACGAGGCACTCCTCGCCCAGGCGCAGCAGGTTCTGGGGACGTCCGGCCTGAAGGACACCGTGGACTCCGCGTTAGTAGCGGTGGTCCGGGCTGAGCGACGCCGGCGACTCGCCGCCCGGCTCAGGTCCGGCGACGGGGTCGATTTCGGCCCCGAGGTCGCCGAGCAGGCCCGCCGCTGGCGGCAGTCCTGATGCTGCTGGCGGACACCAGCGCCTGGCACCGCGGCAGCCACTCTGCCATCGCCGACCAATGGGGCCGGCTGCTGGACGCAAACGAGATCGCAACGACACCTCCGGTCCGCCTGGAGGTGTTGTTCAGCGTGCGAAGCGCGGCGGACTACGCGGCCGTTCGCGAGGAGCTCGACGCCTTGCACCAGGTGCCGTGCGGGCAGGCTGCGTTCGCTCGTGCGCTCGCCGTGCAGCAGGCCCTCGCCGATCAGCACGCATTGCACCACCGAAGCGTCAAGATCCCGGACCTGCTGGTGGCTGCCGCCGCCGAGCTGGCGGGGATGCCCGTGTGGCACTACGACGAAGACTTCGACCGAATCGCCGCGATCACCGGCCAGCCAGTCCAATGGCTCGCACCACGCGGGAGCTTGTAGGGCCTGCCACCGCAGGCGCGCCGCTGCCTTGGCCAGCCGGCTCGTCACCGCGGAGGCTGGCTGGCCAACCGGGCAGTTTGGGCCGCTCCGGTCTTCCGCAAAGGGACCGTCCTTGCCGGGTCGAGCGAGCTGCAACGCGGCTCAGATCCGGGTGTCTGCGAGGCGCACGACGCTAAGCCCGGCCGCTGGTACACCTCGCTCGATCATCTGCTGCGTAGAGGCGATCCTTGACACCGCGCTTGGTCGCACTGACGCCTCCGCGCGCCAACGGTTCGAGCTGCTGCGGTCGGACGCCGCTGATAGCCCGCCCAGCCAGACGTACGATCTCGTCGGCGGTGGGATAGGAGTCGCGCTGTCGGAGCCCCGTGTCGGAGATGAGGGCGACGTGGAACGCCGAGCGATGCTCAGGCTGGTCGGAGGTGCTGCTGCAGGGCCTTTCGTCGGTGGCCTGGAGCGTCTGCGGCGCGGCGTCGACAGTGCGCTCGGCAGCACCACTGGGGGTCATGACGCCGACGAGTGGGAGCGCGTATCCGACGACTACGCATACGACGTCGGTCACGTCCCACCTGCGCAGATGCTTCCTTACCTGCTTGCGGACCTCGATGAGATTCAGGCGAGGGTGGCTCACTCGACCGGTGATCTGCAGACGCGCTTGATGCGCGTGACGAGCCAGCTGAGTGCACTCACGGCGATCACCCTGCTCAACGTCGGCTATGCCCAGCATGCCAACGGCTACTGGCGCACTGCGCTGCGCGCCGCCGACCAGATAGGCGATCGCAGTCTGCAAGCGCTCGTCCGGGGTCGCCGAGCTGTGTTCGGGCTCTACCAGCAGCGGGCGCCGCAGTCCGTCGTGAAGCTGGCTGGCGAGGCCGTCGCCGTCGCCGCAGGCACGCCATGCGCGGGCGTAGCCAGTGGGCACGCGGCTCGTGCGCAGGTATTCGCGACGCACGGCCACCATCGAGAGGCGCACGACGCCCTCGACGACCTCACCGCCGTCTTCTTGCTTCTGCCCGACCAAGTCCGCGAGGATCAAGACTCGCAATGGGGATGGTCTGAGCAGCGGCTGCGTCACGTCGAGAGCTTCGTGCACTCACACGCCGGCCGCGCCGGTGACGCGACCGCCGCGCAAGACGCCGCACGTGGGCTCTATCCAGACGCCGCTTACCAGGGGCCTGCGCAGGTCGAGCTGCACCGGGCGACCTGCCTGATCGTCTCTGGTGACCCTTCGGAGGGGGCGCGACACGTGATCCGTGCACTGGAAGCACTACGCCCGGACTACGGCCACGATGGCCTGGTGCGCCGGACCGCCGCCCTCACGCTCGATGTGTTGCCCGATCGAGCGCGCAACCTGCCGGCGGTCACGCAAGCCCGTGACCTGCTCGCCTTGTCTCTCGGACGGCCATGACCCGCCGGCCCCGGGTGGTTTTCACTCACCACGACGCCCAGGCCGCAGAGGAGATCGTCGATGGCGTCATCACGCCTGTCTATGAGGCGACCCACGCCGACGTGATCGATGATCCGTTCTATAGCGCGGTCCGCTTCGTGGACCGGGTCCGCGGCTACATGAAAGCAAGCGGCTTCGAGATCGTTATCGCCGAGGCCAATCACGAGCCAATCGGCCTGGCGTTCGGCTACGTGCTCCCCAGTGCAGCGCGCTGGTGGAAAGGTCTCACGACGCCCGTCGAGCCCGAACTGATCACCGAGACAGGGCGTCGCACGTTCGCCCTATGCGAGCTCATGGTTCACCCCGAGTGGCAGGGTCAGGGCGTCGCGCACGCCCTCCACGACGAACTCCTCGACCACCGTCCTGAGGAACGTGCCACGCTTCTGGTCCGAGAGGACAACGCCGCAGCCCGACGGGCGTACCTCAAGTGGGGTTGGCAGAAAATCGGCAAGGTCCGACCCTACGACGACGCCCTCACTACGATGCGCTTGTCCTCGGCTTGGAAAGCCAAGGCCGTTGACGATGGGTGCCCGCCGCGGCCCGATCAGCGGGCGGGCGGGCGGGTGCGGGCGGCTAGGTCGGCGAGGTCCAGTTCGGCCGCGAACGGCTCAGTCAGTGACAGGATCTGGCCCGGCTCGACCCGCCTGACCTCCTCGTAGCGCTCGCCGCGCAGCCGGTAAGCGACCGCGGCCGGCGCGGCATCCGCTGCGTCGGCGAGGTCGATCCGCAGGAAATGCGGGATGCCCGCGGCCGCGTAGAGCTGCGGCTTGAGCAGCCGATCGATCCCCGCGTTCGACGGCGAGGTGATCTCTGCGACGAGCACGACATGCGACGCATCGACGAACGTCTCGGTGCCACCGGGGTTGTCGGCGACGACCAGGTCGGGGATCAGGATCCGGTCCCTCCCGAGCCGGACGTTCAGCTCACCGTGCACCTCGAGGTGCGAGGGCGCAGACTCGTCCAAGGCGAACGCCAGGCGTAAGGCGAGCCGCTGGTGCGGCCTGTTCGCTATCGGGCTCACGACAAGCGCCCCGTCCACGAGTTCGATCCTGTTCGCGGTCTCGGGCAGCGCCTGGTAGTCGGCCTCGGTCCATGGGCCGACGTGCTCGGACACGTCAGCGTCGGCACTCACGGCTGGTCCCTCCATAGCTCTGCCCAAGTGTGACAGACGGTCCGGGACGTGAGACGGTTCCAGCCGCGTCTCAGCTCACCGGCCCTCACAAGGTCCGTTCGAAGTGGGCGCGGACGGCGTCGATAGCGGCGTCGACCTGGGCAGGCTGGTCGTAGAAGTCGAACTGTTCTCCCTCGGTCCACACGATGTCCTTCGGCCCGGACAACTGCGCGTAGAACCGTTCGGTTCCCTCGGGAACGGCGCCCTCGTGGCTGTGCACGATCTGGACCGGCTGTGTGAGCCGGCTGGCGACGGAGACGGCGTCGTAGGTCAGCCAGCCCGGCCAGGCCATCACGGCGAAGCGTCCGCCCCACTCCGGTATCGCTCCTCGGTCGGGGTTGAGGTAGTAGTCCCAGGGGCCGAACATCGCGGCCAACTCGTCGGTTGACGAGACGGCTGGCACGTAGTCGACCTCACCGGTGGCTTCGTAGCCGGCGCGGGCCGCCTCGCCGGCTCGGAGACGGGCGGCAACGCCCTCGTCGCCGCCGTAGTAAGGCTTGACCAGCTCCGGGTCGTGCAGCCACGGGGCGACGAACGCGATCGAGGCGACGCGGGGGTCGTCGGCGGCATTGGCCGCGGTGTAGCCGGAGCTGGCGCAGACCGCCAGGGCGCCGATGCGCCCGGCGTCGACATCGGCACGAGTCGTCAGGTAGCCGACGGCGGCGGCGATGTCGGCGGCCTTCTGGGCGGGGTCCTCCAGGTCACGCAGCTCTCCTTGGCTCTGGCCGTACCCGGTGAAGTCGAACGCCAGGGTGCTCAGCCCTTCGGCGGCGAGCCGCCGCGCATAAAGCCCGGCCATCTGTTCCTTCACCGTGGTCCACGAACCCGTGACCACCACCGCCGGGCCTACCTCGGCGGCGTCGACGGGCCGGTAGAGGTCACCGACGAGGGTGTTGGAGCCGGACGGGAATCGGACACGTTCGGTGGTGATCGGGGTGGGCACGGATGGTCCTTTCAGGTGGACAGGCTTGAGTGAGGGGCGGGTTCAGGCGAGTCGGTCGGGCAGCGGCTTGAGCGGGTAGTTGGCCCACACGAAGTTGTCCATCTGGTGTTGGTCGCCGCTGAGGTTGAACACCCGGTCGACCTTGCCGTCGGGGTTGAAGTGCCACACCAGTGCCCATATGGTGTCGACCTGCCCAGTTCCCTGGGTGGAGTACCCGCGGTGGATGTCGACGACGTACTCGTCGCTGGCCTCGAGGAAGAATGTCTCGGCCTGAAATCCCGAAGCCGCCAGCGCGTCGAAGAACGCGAGCACCTCGTCGATGCCCTGCTTTGTGCCGGCCAGCGGGTGGTGACCGGGGATGGTCCACTCGACGTCCTCAGCCAGCACAGCGCCGATGCCGTCGCGGTCACCGCCAGCGTAGGACTGGAAGAACGCGGCGATCGATGCCAACTTCGGGTCGGTGGGTTCGGTCGGCGCGCTCATCGCGCTACCTCCGCGGCCAGGGTCATGATCTGTTGGTTGCCGGTGGCCCACGTGGCGGTCATCGTGATCGCGTCGATCCGCCACCCGACCTCGCCCTGGGCCAGTCCGAACCGGTAGCGCCCGCCCAACGTCCAGATCGGATCCCCGTGCGGGTTGGTCAGCACGTGCACGGCCTGGAACTGCGCGGTCGCCACGGCACGATCGCCACGGACTTCGACCAGGTGGTTCGACACCAGGTGCTGGGTCGCGTCGAGGCCCTCGAGTCCGGACAGCCACCCGGCCACGACGTCGGCAGCGGCCAGCCGGGCGGGTTCGCCACCGGCCAGGCTGGTGTAGTCCAGATCGACGTGGTCAGCGAACACCTCCACGAGACCTTCCCAGTCGCGGTGATCGGTCAGCCACGCCATCCGGGTAGTCACCTGCACGATCTCGAGCCAATCCCGGGCATCAACGGGGGCCAGCGCGAGCCCAGTCGAGTTCATAGCTCCACGATCCGCGCTGGGGCTGTTCTCGTCCAAGACCTGTCGTCATAACATCCGGGCATGGACGTTCATCTGCGTGCGCTGCGGTACTTCGAGGCCGTCGCCGAGGAGCTGCACTTCACCAGGGCCGCCGAGCGCCTGTTCGTCTCCCAACCCGCGATGTCCAAGCAGGTCCGCCGCCTCGAGCAAGATCTGCGCCTGACGCTGTTCGAACGCGACGGACAGCGCACCGCACTGACCGCGGCCGGCCAAGCGCTCCTGCCGCACATCCAGACCCTGCTGCGGAACTGGGACGAGGCTCAACGCGCGGCCGGCGACGCTGCGGCCGACGAAGCGTCAACGCTGCGGGTCGGGATGCAGACCAGCGTCGGTCGCGGCCTGCTGCCGGAAATCACCAAACGCTTCAAGCAGCGTCGTCCAGGTTGGCGGATCAACCTCACTCAGGTGAGCTGGGACGACCCGACCTGCGGGCTCGGTGATGGCGCCGTCGACGTCGCGGTGCTCTGGTTTCCGCTGCCCGATCTTGACGGCCTCCGCTGCCATGTCATCGCCGCCGAGCAAACGGTACTTGCGGTCTCCACCATTCACAGGCTGGCTGGACGACGGCAGGTGTCGCTGGCCGACCTCATCGACGAACCGTTCGTAGCGCTGCCGGAGGAAGCCGGGACGCTGCGCGACCACTGGCTCGCCACCGCCCACCGGGATGGGAGGCCGCCGGTCATCGGGGCTGTTGCGCGAAGCGCGGACGAAGCGTTCGAAGCCGTAGCGAACTGCCAAGGGGTGGTACTCGTCGCGGAGGGAAACGCCGCCATCTACCAGCGCGAAGGGATCGTCACGATCGATGTGACGGGTTTGCCGCCGAACGAGCTGGCGCTGGCCTGGCGAGCCGGTGTCGGCAGCACGGCCGTGGTCGACTTCGTCGAAGCGGCCATCGAGCGGTCCGACTAGCGACGGTCAGTTGACCAGCACGGCGCGGAAGTCGTTGACGTTGGTCAGCGTCGGGCCGGTGATCACCTGGTCGCCGATGGCCTCGAAGAACCCGTGCCCGTCGTTGTCGGACAGGGCGCCGGCGGCGTCGATGCCCAGGGCCGCCGCCCGCTCCAGCGTGTCCGGCGTGACGATCGCCCCGGCCACCTCCTCGGCGCCGTCCACGCCGTCGGTGTCCGCGGACAGCGCGTACACCCCGTCCGCCCCGCGCAGCGCCACCGCCAGCGCCAACAGCAGCTCGACGTTTCGCCCGCCACGCCCCTTGCCCCGCACGGTCACCGTCGTCTCACCACCGCAGAGCAGCACGCACGGCGGCGCCACCGGCTGCCCGTGCCGCAGCACCTGCCGGGCGATGCCGGCCAGCACGACGCCCACCTCGCGAGCCTCACCCTCGATCGAGTCGCCGAGGACCAGTGGGTACACGCCCCAGTCGCGCGCTACCGCCGCGGCGGCTTCCAACGACTGCTGCGGGGCGGCGATGACGTGGTTGGTGACCCGCGTCATCCGCTGATCGTCTGCGCCGGGGGCACCCTCGGCGGACTCCAGGTACGCGCGGACCGACGGCTTCAGCTCGACGTCGTAGGCGTCCAGCACCGCGAGCGCCTCGGCCGGGGTGGACGCCTCCGACACGGTCGGCCCGGATGCGATGATCGCCGGGTCGTCGCCGGGCACATCCGAGATCATCAGCGCCACCGTGGACGCTGGGTACGCGGCGGCAGCGAGCCGGCCACCCTTGATC
>JACDBJ010000415.1 GCA_013695005.1 Pseudonocardiales bacterium | reverse complement strand
CTGGCCGCCCGTGGGTCCGACGACTCCGCCGGCAGCACCCTCGCGATGCGCCACCGCCCGTCCGCGTCGCGTTCGAGGTCGGCGCCGAGCAGCCCCGGCCGCTCAGACCAGTCGCCGCCCTTGCCGGCGCGAATGTAGGCGTGCGAGGTACCCAGCTCGCCGTTGACCTCCCACAGCAGATCCACCAAGTCGTCGCGGCTACCCACCGCGTCCACCAGCGGCCGGTAACGGGCCAGCTCGCCCTCCCAGTCGACGCCGGCCATGTCCGCAACCCAGAACAGGTCACGCATCAGCCGGCCGGCCTCGTCGTACATCTGCCGCCACTCGGCGGTCGGGTCCACGGTCACCGACAGCCGGTCGGTGTCGATCTCGAACTCGTCGGCGTCGCTGTCGCCTGGCGGGCCGGAGCCGGACCGGTCGGTGCGCAGCACCCGCAGGGTGTCGCCGTCGCGCACCACCAGCCGAGTTCCGTCGCCGCTCGGGTGATACGCCGACACCGGCTCGGCGATCACGTCGTGCCGCCGACGCGACAGGTCGAAGCGCTCCAGCGCCGGCCGCGGGCGGTCCCGCCCCTGCTTCGCCAACCCGTCGCCCAAGGCGCCGGCCATCGGGCGGCACACCCACAGCAGGCAGTCCTTGCCCGCGGCGAGCCGGTGGTAGTGCGCCTCGTCGACCGGCACCGGCACCACTCGGCCCTGCAGCCCGTCGACGTCCACCACCACCGGCTCCGGGGCGTCGCTGTCCTCAGCGCTGTCGCCGTCCTTACCGCCGCCGCCCGCGGCATCCGCGCCCCCCGACCTCGAACGAACGGACCGCTCGTTCAGCCCTATCGCACGAAAGTGCCGTTCGTCCTGGTCGTCGTCGTCACCGTTGACCGGGCGGCCGTCAGGGCTGGCGCCGAACGGGGACGGCGTGCGCGCGGCCAGCGGCACGAGGTAAGGGCGGCAGCCGAACGGGAACGACAGGTCGAACGAGTGCGCGTCGTAGACCGGGTCGAAGCTGCGCCTGGAAAGAAAAGCCAGGTACTTGCCGTCCAGGGTGAACACCGGCTCGGTGTCCACGAACCGCGGCTCGGTGACCTCCACCAGCTCGTCGTCAGCCAGCCTGGCGAGCATGATCCGCCGCGCGTCGGCCTCCACCGGGTCCGACCAGGCCAGCCACGCGCCGTCGGGTGAGAACGCCAACCCGGACACCTCGCCGTCCACCCCTCGGGCGAGCTGGCGGATCTCACCGCCTGACGCGCCGGTGCCGCCGGCGCCGCCGGTGTCCAGCACCAGCAGTCGCCCGTCGTGCGCGGCCAGCGCCACCCGGGAGCCGTCCGGTGCACAGGCCAGCTCGAGCACCCGCCCGATCTCACCATCCCCGAGCCGACGCCGGCCGCCGTCGTCCTGCGCGGTGGAGTCCAGCGGGGCGATCACGACAGTGTCCTCACCGCTAGCGTCGTCGACCCACACCACACAGTCCGCGCCGAGCGGCCGGGCCAGCCGGGCCCGCACACCCGGCTGGGCGGCCAGCGTCCTGGCCGGCCCGTCGCGGTGGGTCAGCCGGTGCACGGTGCCGCGCAGCTGCACGACGCTCGTCCGCCCAGTCTCGTCGGGCACCGTCGAGCCGAGGTGGTACCCGGCCTGCAGCCGGTAGGGAGTGCGCGCCGTGCGTGGCCCGCCGAGCCGGATGTCCAGCCGCCGGGCCTGCGCGTCCAGCGTGTCCAGCAGCCACAGCTCGCCCGCGCACTGGTAGATCACGCGCACCCCGTCGGTGCTGGCATGCCGGGCGTAGAACGCGGGAAGCGCACCATCGGCCGAGCCATGGTCGGTGTGCCGGCGCAGGTCTCCGCCGCTGAGCGTCGCGGAGTACACGTTGCCCCAGCCCTCGTGGTCGGACAGGAACGCCAGCCGCGGCTTGCGGCGCGACTTGGCGCCCGCCGCGCGCACCACCATCAGCGAGGAGAGCTGCCCGTCGACCTCGCCGAGCAGCCGGGTGAACTCACCGGTGCCCGCGGCGTCGCACCACAGCTTGCCGGCGGTGCCGCCGCGGTAGCGCTTCCACCAGGCCGGCTCGCGCATCATCACGGCGCTGAGCAGCGCGGCCCCTCCGCCCGGCAGCGCGACGAGCTCGGAAAGCGGCCCGTAGGGCAGCACCCGACCAGGGCCGCTGTCGAGCCCGACCGCGTGCGCCAACGTCCGCCGGTAGTACTGCCGGCCGGAGGCCGTCGCGGCCAGCACCTCTCCGTCGGACGTCCACCCGAGGGTGTGCGTGCCGAAGTCGCCCCAGTAGGTCAGCCGCCGCGCCCCGCCGCCCTCGAGGTCGGCCACGTACACCTCGGGCGCGCCCGCGGCCCAGGACGTCCACGCGACCTTGCTGCCGTCCGGCGACAGCCGTGGGTCGGCCACCGGGACACGGTCAGCGGAGAGGCGGTACGCCCGCCCACCGTCCAGCGGTGCGAGCCACACGTCGTCCTCGGCGACGAAGACCACCGAGTCGCCGTGCAGGTGCGGGTGGCGTAGGTAGCTCGGGGTCATGCCAGCAGACCGTAGTGTCCGCCCAGCACACCGGGACGAAACCGGCCGCTGGCCAGTATCGGCGCCATGCTTCTCCGCGCGCTGAGGGTGATCGGAGCGTCCGCCGCGCTGACCGTGGGGTTGGCCGGGACGATCGCCTGCTCCCAGCCGAGCTCGGTGCCCGGCGGCGGTGGTGCCGGGAGCACGTCCTCACCCGCGCGCACCGATGCGCCGTCGCTGAAGGTCAGTACGGTGGCTCGCGGGCTGAGCCACCCGTGGGACGTCGGTTTCCTGCCCGACGGGCAGATGCTGGTCACCCAACGGCCTGGGCGGCTGGCGCTGCTGTCCAGCGGGCAGCCTGGGGCGACGGTCACAACGGTCGAGGCCGACTTCGCCGACGTGCTGGTGCAGGGTGAGGGCGGGCTGATGGGCCTGGTCGTACACCCTGACTTCGGCAGCTCACGGCGCTTCACCACCTGCCAGACGCATACCACGGGCGGCACGGCCGACGACATCCGGCTGGTCACATGGGAGCTCTCGGCGGACTCACGCAGCGCCCGCAAGGTCAAGGATCCGCTGGTCGGCGGGCTGCCGGTCAACCCGTCCGGCCGGCACTCCGGCTGCCGCCCGACGCTGGGCGCGGACGGTGCGCTGCTCGTCGGCACCGGCGACACCGCGAGGGGCAACATCGCGCAGGACCGGGGGTCGCTGGGCGGCAAGGTGCTGCGGGTGGATCTCGCCACCGGAGGTCCCGCGCCGGGCAGCCCCTTCGCCGGCTCGGCGAACGCCAGGGAGCCGCTGGTCTACACCTACGGCCATCGCAACGTGCAGGGCGTCGCGGTGCAGCCGGGAACCGGCCGCGTGTTCACCGCCGAGCACGGGCCGACCCGCGACGACGAGGTCAACCTGTTGCGACCGGGAACCAACTACGGCTGGGATCCCTCCAAGGGCGGCACGGTCGGAGGTTACGACGAGTCGGTGCCGATGACCGACCTGCAACGCTTCCCCGACGCGGTGCGCGCCGTGTGGAGCTCCGGGAGCCCCGTGGAAGCGATCTGTGGACTGGCCATCCTGTCCGGCCAACAGTGGGGTTCGCTGGACGGCGCTCTCGCGGTAGCGGCGCTGCGGGGCAGCAAGCTGTTGCTGATGACGCTCGGCGCGGACGGCGCGGTGACCCAGGTCAGCGTGCCGGCACAGCTTGACGATACGTTCGGGCGCCTGCGCGGCGCACGGCTCGGACCCGACGGCGCGCTCTACGTCACGAGCTCCAACGGCACGGACGACGTCGTGCTGCGGGTCGAACCGGCTTAGCTGAGGACGACGTCGGCCGCAGCCGTGGCGAGAAGCCAAGGCTCGACGGCGGCCGTCGGGTGCCCCTACTCCTCCGGCGCGGCCGTACCAGGCAGCGGGGCAACGCCCAGTACCAGTTTCGTGAGATGGAACGCCTCGGCGTAGCGAGCGTGGCACTGGACCCCGCGAATCCGGGCCAACCCGGCGATCGTCTCGGGATCGAACCAGGTCCGGTCACGCTGTGAGCCGTAGTACTCATGCAGCTTGGAGATCTTCTCCCGCATCACCGGCTCGGCCAGCGGCAGATACCCCTGCGGCTGGGCGAGGTCGCTGTCCCACTTGAGGATCTCGTAGCCGAGCGTGAGATGGTCGCGGAACGCCGTAGGCGCCAGCTGCGCAAGATCGCGGTGATCCCGCATAGCGTCATGCACCGACGGCCCGAAGATCAGCTCCGGCTCGCTGCGGCCGCGCAGGTCCTCCAGGGCCTGCATGACGTGCTCCCAGCGGGTCGCCACCTTGCCGGCAGGCAGGTCGAGCACGACGACCTCGAGCTGCGCGCCGGGGCAGAAAGCACCCAGCGCGGCGCGCTCCTCCTGCTCACGCAGGCTGCCGCCGCCAGTCAGGACCAACGCGCTCACCCGCACCCCGGGGTGTGCCCGGCACAGCTCGAGCAACGAGCCCCCGGCGCCGAGAGCGATGTCGTTGCAGTGCGCGCCGAGCAGCAGCATGGCGTCCAGCCGCTCCGGTAGCAGGCTGAGCATTCAGCTTCCCCGACGCGGTGCTCGGCCGGGCGCCGCCGTCACGGCGTTACCACCCCGAGTGTCGGGATCGAGCTCACCTGGTGGGTCAGGCGATTGCACGCTCGGCAGGTGAGCGTGGGGTGCGGTGAGGGAGTCGCGGTCTGGGCAGCCGTGCCGCCAGGTTGCGTGGCACCCTCAGTGCGCACCGTCACGTCGTAGCACCGCCCCAATCGTCTTGCACAGGATCAGCGCGTCCAGCGCCAGGCTCCAGTTTTCCACGTACCTGGCCTCGAGCTGTACCGACTCCTCCCACGAGAGGCCGACGCGGCCGCTGAGCAGCCACAACCCGGTCAGGCCAGGCTTGACGCGCAGCCGGCGCGGGGCATCGATCGTGTCGGTCACGACCTCCTCCGGCCGCGGTGGGCGCGGGCCGACCAGCGACATGGACCCCGACAGCACGTTGAACAGCCGCGGCAGCTCGTCGACGGCGTAGCGCCGCAGCCAACGCCCGAACCGCCCCGCATGCGCGGCGTTGCGGGCCGCCGAGCGGAACGTCACCATCCGGAACGGCCGGCCGTTGCGGCCCACCCTCGTCTGGCGGACGAACCCGGGCCCGCCGGTGAGCCGCAGGGTCAGGTACACGACCAGCAGCAGCGGCAGCAGCAGCAGGATCAGAACGGCCGCGGCAAGCCGGTCGACGAAGCCCTTCACCACCCGTGGCACACCGATCAGCGTCGGCTCGGACAGCCGCAGCAGGGGCAGGCCCTCGACGGGCGCGACATGCAGCCGCGGGCCGGCGACCTCCATCAGGCCGGGGTGCACGACCAGCTCGGCCCCGGTGCCCTGCAGCTCCCACGCCAGCTGGTTGAGCCGCCGCGGGGTCCAGCCCTCGGACGGGGCGACGGCCACCACGCGGTAGCGGCCGGCCCGCACGGTCTTGGCGACCGCGTCCAGGTCGCCGACTACGGGCACGCCGGCGATGTCGCCGTTGCCCTCCTCGCCCTCGCCGTCGCAGTCCGGCGCGGTGCCGCTGGCGGTGCAAGCACCGGCGACCACCCAGCCGTGGCGGGGGTCGCGGCGGGTCCGCGCCGCGAGGTCGGAGATCGACGCCTCGGTGCCGAGCGCCAGAACCCGGTGCAGGCACCGGCCGCGGCCGCGCTGGCGGTGCAGCGCGCGGCGCAGCCCGAACCGGCTGAGCATGATCAGCACCCCGACGGCGGGGATCACCCCGAACGCCCATGGACGGATGGCGTCGACGTCCAGCGCGAAGCCCGTCATGCCGAGCACGACGGCTATGCCGACGACCGAGAGGATCAGCCGGCCGAGCTCACCGGAGTCCTGACCCAGGATGCGCGGCTCCCAGCCGCGCGTCGCGATCATCGACAGGATCAACCCGAGCGCCGTCGAACCGGCCACGACGGCGGCGATCCCGCCGTGCTCCGGGTTGGCACGCACCGTGAGCAGGGCTCCAACGCCGACCGCAAGCAGGATCAGCGTCAGGTCGGTCGCGACGACCGCCGTGGCATAGCGGGACTCCCACCGCGCGGGCAGCGGCCTGCGGTTGGCGGCCGGGCCGTAGAAGCCCGACCAGTCGGAGTCGCTTCCGGCGTAGGGATGACCGACCCGACCGGTGCCGGCGCGGCGATGGGAAGCGCGCGCGCCCGGGGCATCGATCGACGGACCGACCGAGTCGAGCTCGCTACTCACAGTGGGTACCCCGCAATGATCCTGTGCAGTTCAGACCGCTGACCAGCCACGGATCGGGCGCGATACGCGGCCTCGGTAAGCGGGTCGACGGTTCTGCGTCGCCGTGATCGCGTCGGCGCGCCCTGCGCCGGTGGCTGCTGGGATCAACGAGCGGAGTATCGATTTAGTAACGGGTCGGTACAGGCCGGCCTCAGCCGGGACCAGGCGCTACGAGGCCTCCGCTCGGCTGGCCATCTTGGCAAGGCGCTGCGGTGTCGGCCACCGCACCTCGTGCGCCCACCCCAGCTTCTCGAAAATCCAGATCAGCCGGGCGGAGATGTCGATCTGGCCGCGCAGCACCCCGTGCCGCGCGCAGGTCGGGTCGGCGTGGTGCAGGTTGTGCCAGGACTCGCCCATGCTCAACACCGCGAGCGGCCAGAAGTTGCGCGAGCGGTCGCGGGAGGCGAACGGCTGGTTGCCGATCATGTGGCAGATCGAGTTGATCGACCATGTGACGTGGTGCAGCACCGCCATCCGTACCAGCCCGCCCCAGAAGAAGCCGGTGATGATGCCGACCCAGGACCAGGTGATGAGCCCGCCCAGCAGGGCCGGTGCGATCAGGCTCGCCGCGACCAGCCAGCCGAAGCTGCGGTCGACACGCTGGATCGCCCGGTCTGCCAGCAGGTCGGGGACGAAGCGCTGGGCGTTGGTCTCGTCCTTCTCGAACAGCCAGCCCATGTGGGAGTGCCAGAAGCCCCTTGCCACGGCCATCGGCGAGGTGCCGAACAACCACGGCGAATGCGGGTCGCCCTCCTTGTCGGAGAAGGCGTGGTGCCGCCGGTGGTCGGCAACCCAGTGAATCACCGAGCCCTGGATGGCGAGCGAGCCGGAGATGGCCAGCATCACGCGCACCCAGGGGCGGGCCTTGAACGACTTGTGGGTGAAGAACCGGTGGAATCCGACGGTGATGCCGAGGCAGCCGATGACGTAGAACGCCGCGAGCAACCCGAGGTCGTGCCAGCCGACGCCCCAACCCCAGGCGACCGGGACGGCCGCCACGAGGGCGATCATCGGGAGCAGGACGAAGACGTAGATCAGGGCGTGCTGTAGGACAGTCCGTTGGCCGGAAAGGACCGGTTTCGGCCCGGCGCCGGTGCTGGAGGAAGAAGCCGGGGCGGCCTCGGTGGCAGTCGTCATCAGTGACACCTCGGAGCTCGGAGGACATGAGCGTCGGCCGGGGCGAGGTCTGAGCGCCGGACGTCTTACTACGAACCGTAACCTACGCAAGCCATATTTAGGCTGGGCTAACTCCGCCTCTGCGGTGAGCGACATCTGCGTGTCGACCAGCTCACGGCCATGACAGGATGAACCGCTCACGATCCGCCGTGGTGTAAAGGCAGCACCTCGGATTTTGGTTCCGATGGTCCAGGTTCGAATCCTGGCGGCGGAGCGCCTCCTCAGCGCATATCCCGTGGTCAGCCGGCAGGACATGACATCCACAGCTGACATCAGTCGGTGCGCGTGGCGAGCAGGAGCGTCATCCGCTGTGGGTGATGACGAGCCATGCGATCAGGACGCCGAACGAGTTGGTCGCGATGTGGGCGATCACTGGGCTGACCAAGTGTCCACCCCAGCGGCGGTGGATCATCAGCAGCATCCCGGCTCCGGTCATGGCCACCACCACCACGACGGTCTGGACCAGCAGCCCCATGCCGCCGATGGTGGCGCCCATTGCGGCGTTTGTCCTGCTCACTCCCAGTGAGGGCAGGATGTGCCACAGCCCGAACAATGCTGAGGAGGCCAGCGCGGTGGGCCAGAAGCGGCCACCGCCGAACAGCGCGGGAAGCACTCCGCGGAAGGCGACCTCCTCGAGCACGACGGTGCCCAGCGGGATCTGGATCAGCGCAGCTAGCAGCATCGTCTGAACCGTGCCGGCGGCTCGCTGGTCAGCGAACACCGATCTGGTGGCCGGCAGCGCCCATCCGATGGTGTAGATCAGCGCGATCAAGCTGGCGACGCTTGCTCCGACGAGCAGCCCCCGACGCAGCCGCTTGTTCTGCAGCCCGAGATCTGACCAGCTCAGGCCGCATCGGCGAGCGAGAACCAGAAGCAGCGCGGTGACCGCAAGGTTCCACGGCAGATAGCCGATTCCGGTGAGCAGCAGGTTACTGACGAGGTTCGACCCCGCGAGAACCGCGACCGCGAGAACGAAACCCCACCGAAGTCCAAGCCGATGGGCCTGCCCCGCAGAGCGGGGCGCGGTGATCGTCGTCCCAGGCGTTGCCGGATGCCTTGGCGTGGCGTGTTCGCCGGTGACAGTGATGGCGCTACCTCCCGGTGGCGGCTCTCCTCTCGCCACCGGGGTCTCGGGCGACTACTTGACGGTTAGATCGCTGACGCCAACGCGGTAACTGGCGCCCGGGCTTCGCGCGTGATCAGTCGCTTGGGACTGGCACGTCGCCAGGACAGGCACGTCGCCGCATTCCAACTGAGGATGCCGACGCCCCGGCAATGACAGTTGCCGGGGCGTCGGGCCGTGCGGTAGTGCAGGTGTCAGGTGCGCTGCGTCGGCGGCGAGGCCGGGTCCACGTTGTCCTGCGCGCCTACGCTGTCGGTCTGGCTCGGGGAGCCGTGAGGGCGATCGCTCTCGCCATCCACCCCGGTCTCGGCCCGTTCTTCCGGGTCGCGGGCGGCCAGCTCCTCGCCGCTCTCGGTGGTGCTGTCACCGACGCCGTGCTGTGAGGTGGGCGCCATGTCGGTGGACTCCATGCCACCGCGCTCTTCCTCAGAGACCTCCCGACCCTCACCGGGCGACGGCGCATGCTTCTCCGGCTCGTAGACCTTGTGACCGCCGCCACCGGTGGCACCTTCGGTGTCCTTGCGGCCCTCGTAGGGCGGCACCAGCGCGTCTGGCGCGAATGTGCCGCCGGGGTTGTCGGTTTGCGGCCCGCGAGCCGCTGCCCCGCCGGGCTGTTGGCCCCTGGTCTGCTGCTTATGAACGTCGTCGAGGTCTACCTGGTCCCTGTCGTCAGCCACGTGCCTGTCCCTTCGATCTCGACAGACGAGCGCCCCGAATGGGCGTCCGTCAGACCAGGGTCCAGGGCCAACATCCGACCCTACCCCGGTTAGACCAGCGACCTAAGGGCGAACCGGAGGTAGCAGTCGCATGCGCAGCGTTCAGACGGCTGGGCGGTCCGGGGGTAGGGGAGCGTCGCCGAAGAACGCGGCGAGCCTGGTGACGTAAAGCAAACGGGCCACCGCTTCTCCGGCGCCGGCGAGGTGAAGGCTGGTGCCCTGGTCCTCGGCGCGCCGCTTAACCTCCATCAGAACGGCCAGACCGCTGCAGCCGAAGAACGTCAATGCGCTGAAATCAAGTATCAGCTGTTGCGGTCGCGCCGCGAGCTGATCCACGATGCACCCTCGAAAGTCCGGCGCGGTCAGCATGTCGATCTCTCCTGCCAACCTGATCAGACCGTGCGTGGCGGTTGTGTGCTCAACAGCGAACGAAAACAGATCGGCATCAATCGGGGCGCTCATCACAGTCACAGAACCGGCGCTGACGTCATAGAGGTGAGGACGCGTGATACGTCGGCGCTCATCTGGCCGCGTGCCCTCTGGCCGTACTGACATCACAGCTCCTCCGGCGGATCTCTGGTGGAGTCGCCGGGGCCGGAGCAACTCGGCTGACCATAGCGGCCACGCTCTCGTGCGTCGATCGAGCGCGGTAAATGCGCGATGAAGTTTGCCGGTGACGCGGGAGTAGGCGGCCCAGCCGCGCCGCCCGATGCTGGCGAAGCGGCGAGCGATCACGAAGTCGCCACGATCAGACACAGGAAGCCGACGCCCGCAGTGGCGAGGTGCAGCATGCCGTGCCAGCTGATCGTCGCGGGCGGACCGGACGGCGTGCCGACCGGGAAGCCGTCCATCGGGTCGGCGGCGAATACCCCGGCGGCGAGCAGCACGCCGCCGTACGCGCCGACCAGCCGCGGCCCCCAGGTGGCGCCGACACCGGAACCCAGCGTCCGCCGGATGCCGACCGCCGCGGCCAGCACCATGAGCCCGGTGACGACGAAGTTGGCGATCTGGATCCAGCCGCCGTCGCCGGTGGCCAGCAGGTTGAGCTCGTGGCGACCGAAGTCGAACCCGTCTCGGAGCAGGCCCTGGACGACGCCCACGGCGATGTAGAAGGGGCTGGGCTTCTTGAGAACTGCTCGGCTGGACCGGGGCTAGACGGCGGCGTCTGCGTGATCGGCGTCGCGGCGCTTGGCAGTCGCCGCCGCGCGCAGGGACAGCAGCCCGAAGATCGCGCCGAGGCCGAACCACACCGTCGCGATGGCCGCCAACGACCCAACCCGGAACGACCAGATCAACTCCGCCGGCGCCTCGTTGGGGTCGGGGTTGCCCGGCAGCAGGAAGGTGGCTGCGAGGCCGACGAGCACGACCGCCACCGCGGCCAGCTGACGCAGCTGGGGCGCCGCACCTCGCTCGAGCAGCCGACGATGCAGCTGCCACGCAGCGGTGACGGCCGCCGCGCCGATCAGCAGCGCGCCGAGGTAGATCTGGCTGCGGAAGTCGATCGTCGCCGGGTCACCGACCGCGGGCGGCTGCGCCGGGTAGCGCAGGAACGGGATGAGCGACAGACCGACGAAGCCGGCAGTGGCCAGCCAGAGCGAACGGCGCCACGGGTCGGCGGCCGGGTCCTCGCGGTGACGTATCGCATACACCAACGCGAAGATCAGTCCGACCGCTGCTCCGGTGAGCACCGACGCCACTCCGAGGCCGAACTGCTGGGTGGCGCGGCTGAAGACCTCCGCCGCGTGCTCGCCGCCGTCGGCGTGGGCGGCGGCCTCCTCGAGTGCGATCGCCTCGTTGATCGACGGTTCACCGAGGAGGAAGGAAACGGCAGTGGCAAGCAGGCCGGCCAGCGCGCCGGCCAGCGCGCCGCGTCCGAGCAGCCGCAGCAGCGGGCTCATGTTCGACATGTCTCCCCCGCCTCAGTGGCAGGGGAAGCCGAGCAGGTGCCGGCCGTCGTGCATGAACTCATGCAGGTAGTTGGAGCCGTATGAGCTCTCCCCGAAGGCGGTGGACAGCAACGCGCCCTGGTCGAGGAACACCGCATAGAGCGCGAGCAGCGCGAACACGATGAGCAGCCCGGCGATCACCAGCTCGCGTGCGCGGAACGAGATCGCTGACGGGACAGCTGTTGAAGCAGCCGCAGAGCTCGGCATCGGTCCTCCTCGGGGGTCTTCCGCCCCCATCGGACGCGACAGCAGGTCAGTTCCTGACTTCCGGCAGCAGGTCAGGCCTGCCGGTCACAGTGGCGGGACCGTCCCGGACTCGCACCGGGTTCCTGCGCACTGCTGTCTGTGTATGGGTTTCGATCAGCGTGTACGACGGCAGGCTGCCCCGTCAAGGGCTGCCCGGCAGCTCAGCGCACCTGCACCTCGTCGCCGACCTGCAGGGTGTCGAAGAACGCGATCGCGTCATCGCGCTGGAGCCGAATGCAGCCGGCCGAGGCGGTGTCGAGGCTGCCCTCGTGGAAGGCGATGCCATCGGGGGTGAAGAACACCGAGTACGGCATCGGCGTGCCGTACTCGGTACTGACGTGATCCCTGCTCTTACGCATGACTTTGAAGGTGCCGGGCGGGGTGTCGTAGCCCTTGGCGCCGGAGCTGATCGGCACAGGGCCGCGCGTCGCCGCGCCGTCACGCATGAGCCAGGCTCGCTGGCTGTTCAGATCCACGCACGCAATCGCGCTGCTCGTACAGGGAGGCCCGGGCAGTGCCTTCTTGGCCCCCAGCACGGGCAGGCCCAGGGCGGGTCCGGCGAGCGCGACGATGATCAGGGCGGTCGCGCCGACGAGCGCGGCGACACGCCAGGACGGACGCCGGGGCCGGGAATCCCGAACCGCCAGCGGCCTACGATGCCGAACCATGCAGTGCCCTCCAGGGACCCCGACCTTCGAACGGACTCACTCTGTAACAACGGGTCGGAACCGTAATGGGTACGGTGCGTACACGACGACGACCCCCGTGCACGGCCTAGAATTTCCGCCATTACGGGACTAGGCAGGGAGAGCGCTCATGCGCAACGCGGGCTCCGACCCTGACCCGGGATCCCCCGGCTCCGCGGAGCCGCCTGTGGCGCTGATCGTCCTCGCCGCGGGCGCCGGCACCAGGATGCGTTCGGCAACTCCGAAGGTGCTGCACGAGATCGCCGGGCGCAGCTTGCTCGGCCATGCGGTACACGCCGCCGCGGGGCTGGCGCCTCGGCACCTCGTGGTGGTCACCGGCCACGGCAAGGCTCAGGTCGAGGAGCACGTCGAACGGCTGGCCGAGGAGGTCGGCCGCGAGATCACCGTCACCGAGCAGCCCGAACAACGTGGCACCGGGCACGCGGTGGCCTGCGGGCTCGACGCGCTGCCCGAGCACGCCGACGGCACCGCGCTGATCACCTACGGCGACGTGCCGCTGCTGGACACCGCCATGCTGACCGAGCTGGCGTCGGTTCATGCCGCAGCAGGCAACGCGCTGACGATGCTGACCACCGAGCTCGGCGACCCTGCCGGCTACGGCCGGGTGATCCGCGGCGCGGACGGGCGGCCGACGTCCATCGTCGAACACTCCGACGCGACCGCAGAGCAGCTCGCCATCACCGAGGTCAACGCGGGCGTATACGCGTTCCGCCTCGACGTGCTGCGCGAGGCGCTGGACAAGCTGGACAGCCACAACGCGCAGCGCGAGATGTACCTCACCGACGTGCTGGCAATGGTGCACGCCGCCGGCCTGCCCACGGGCGCCGTCACGACCTCCGACCCGTGGCTCGCGTTCGGGGTCAACGACCGGGTGCAGCTCGCCGCCGTCCGGGCCGAGCTGAACCGGCGGCTGCTGGAGCGGTGGATGCGCGCCGGGGTCACCGTGGTGGACCCGGCTACGACCTGGGTGGACGCGCAGGTCGCACTCGAACCCGATGTGGTGCTGCACCCGGGCACGCAGCTGCACGGGCGCACGACGGTCGGCGCCGGATCGGTCATCGGGCCCGACACCACGCTCACCGACTGCGAGGTGGGTGCCGGTGCCACCGTGGTGCGCAGCCACGGCAGCGGCTCGACGGTCGGTGCTGGTGCGTCAGTCGGACCGTTCGCCTACCTGCGTCCCGGTGCGCGTCTGGGTGCGGGCGGCAAGATCGGCACGTTCGTCGAGGTGAAGAACTCCGAGATCGGCGCCGGCTCCAAGGTGCCGCACCTGACCTACGTCGGCGACGCCACGATCGGCGAGCACAGCAACATCGGCGCGTCGTCGGTGTTCGTCAACTACGACGGGGTGGACAAGCACCGCGCCGTGGTCGGCTCCTACGTGCGGACCGGGTCGGACAACACGTTCGTCGCGCCGGTGCGGGTGGGCGACGGGGCGTACACGGGGGCGGGCGCGGTGATCCGCGAGGACGTCCCTCCTGGGGCGCTGGCGGTGTCCGCGGGCACGCAGCGCATTCTGGAGGGGTGGGTCGCGCGCAACCGTGACGGCACCGCGGCGGCGGAGGCGGCGGCAAGGGCGTTAGCGGCGACCAACGGCAGCCCGGCGGACGATCCGGCCGACAGCGAGGAGGCCTCCCAGCCGTGACCATCATGACGGCCACGCCCAAGAAGAGCCTCATGCTCTTCTCCGGTCGAGCACACCCCGAGCTGGCCGAGCAGGTCGCCAAAGAGCTCGACGTGACGATCACCCCGCAGTCGGCGTACGACTTCGCCAACGGCGAGATCTTCGTGCGGTTCGAGGAGTCAGTGCGCGGCTGCGACGCGTTCGTCATCCAGGCCCACGGCGCGCCGATCAACACCTGGCTGATGGAACAGCTGATCATGGTCGACGCCCTGAAGCGGGCGTCGGCCAAACGGATCACCGCCGTGATGCCGTGCTACCCGTACGCGAGGCAGGACAAGAAGCACCGCGGCCGCGAGCCGATCTCGGCCCGGCTGGTCGCCGACCTGTTCAAGGTCGCCGGCGCAGACCGGATCATGACCGTCGACCTGCACACCGCGCAGATCCAGGGCTTCTTCGACGGTCCGGTGGATCACCTGTGGGCCATGCCGCTGTTGTCGAGCCACATCAAGATGCGCTACCCGGACACCGACGTCACCGTGGTCTCGCCGGACTCCGGCCGGGTTCGGCTGGCCGAGCGGTGGAGCGACACGCTCGGCGGCCGGCCGCTCGCGTTCATCCACAAGACCCGTGACCCGATGCGGCCGGACCAGGCAATGATCAACCGGGTCGTCGGCGAGGTCCGCGGGCGCAACTGCGTCGTGATCGACGACCGGATCGACACCGGCGGCACCATCGCCGGCACCGTGCAGGCGTTGCTGGCCGACGGTGCCCGCGAGGTGGTCGTCGCCGCCACCCACCCGGTGCTGGTCGGCGAGGCGCCGAAGAAGCTGGCCGACTGCGGCGCCAGCGAGATCGTGGTGACCAACACCCTGCCGATCACCGACGCCCAGCGCTTCCCGCGGCTCACCGAGCTGACCATCGCGCCGTTGATCGCCAGGGCGATCCGCGAGGTGTTCAACGACGGCTCGGTCACCAGCCTGTTCGACGGCAACGCGTGAGCGGCGCAGCCGCCAGGTAGGCTGGTCGGCGTTTGCCCCCGGCGAGGGCGGCCCGTGAGATCACCCCTGGTGAGTAACCCGCGGCGCCCGCCGTCATCGACGTGGAAGAAGGAGCACGACCGTGGCTGATATCAAGCTCGACGCTGAGCAGCGCACAGAGTTCGGCAAGGGCGCAGCCCGCCGGACCCGGCGCGCCGGCAAGATCCCCGCAGTGCTCTACGGGCACGGCACCGACCCCCAGCACCTCGCGCTGCCTGCGCTGGAGTTCGCGCGGGTCATCCGCGAGAACGGCCGCAACGCGGTGCTCACGATCAACGTGGAGGGCCGCGAGGAGCTCGCGCTCACCAAGACCGTGGCCACCCACCCGATCCGCTACAGCATCGAGCACGTCGACCTGCTGGTCATCCGCCGCGGCGAGAAGGTCGTGGTCGACGTGGTGCTGTCGATCACTGGCGAGGCCGTCCCCGGCACGCTGGTGACCCAGGACCTCGGCATGCTCGAGGTCGAGGCCGACGTCTCCAGCATCCCCGAGCAGATCGAGATATCCGTCGAGGGCGCCGAGATCGGCACCCGGATCGACGCCGGGGACATCGAGCTGCCCGAAGGTGTCGTGCTGCGCACCGACCCCACGCAGCTCGTGGTCAACGTGGCGCCCGCGCCGACGGCCGAGGAGATGGAGGCCGCGGACGAGGAGGCCGCAGAGGACACCGAGGTGGCCGAGGGTGCCGAGGCCGACGAGTCGGCCGAGGCCCCAGCCGCCGAAGAGTCCTCCGACTGAGCCGGTGGCCGCGCAGGACCCGGCGGCGTCACAGGGCCGGGTACCTGCCGCCCCGGGTGAGCCCGTGCTCGTCGTCGGCCTGGGTAACCCTGGCCCGGAGTACGCCGAGACCCGGCACAACCTCGGATTCCGGGTCGTCGATCTGCTGGCCGGGCGGATGGGCGCGCGGTTCAGCGTGCACAAGACCGGCGCCGAGATTGCCGAGGGCCGCCGCAGCGGGCGGCGGGTCATCCTGGCCAAGCCACGGTCCTACGTGAACCTGTCCGGGGCGGCCGTCGCCGGCGTGCTGCGCTACTTCTCGCTCCCGGTGGACTCGCTGGTCGTTGTGCACGACGAGCTCGACCTGCCCTTCGGGGTGGTCCGGCTCAAGCGTGGCGGCGGCGAGGGTGGGCACAACGGCTTGCGCTCGGTGAGCGCGTCACTGGGTACGAAGGACTACTTCCGCACCCGCTTCGGTATCGGCCGCCCGCCCGGCAGGATGGACCCGGCCGACTACGTGCTCCGCAGGTTCTCCGCCGCCGAACGCCGGGAGCTGGACGTCGGCGTGGAGCTCTCCGCGGACGCTGTGGAGATCCTGCTCGACGAGGGTCTCGAACAGGCTCAGAACCGTTTTCACCCGATCAACGGCTGAGCCGTCCACCGAACAGTTCGGCGGTCGCCGCTCGGCGGAGCTTGCCCGACGGGGTCTTGGGAAGGGTGCCTGCGGGCAGCACGACGACCTCGGCCGGGCGGACGCCGACGGCGGACATCACCCGTGCGGTGACGTCCTTGCGGATCAGCTGCTCGGCCGTCTCGTCGCCGGCCTGTCGCGACTCCACGACGACCGCGAACGACTCGCGCCGGCCACCTGCGCCGGCGCCGTCGGGCAGCCGGACGGCCACCGCGTTGCCGGCCCGCACGCCGTCCACCTCGACGGCCGCCCGCTCGATGTCGGTGGGATAGACGTTGCGGCCGCCCATGATGATCACGTCCTTGCGGCGGCCGCACACCACGACGGCACCCTCGGCGAGGTAGCCCTCGTCGCCGGTGTCGAGCCATCCCTGCTCGTCCTGGGTGGCCACCGGCCCGTCGACGGTGAGGTAGCCGGCGGTCACCGCCTCCCCACGTAGCTGCAGGACACCGACCTCACGCTCGCCACGGACGTTGCCGTCGTCGTCCACCACCCGCGCCTCTATCCCCCGCAGCGGCGGCCCCAGCAGCGGGAACCGGCGCACATCGGAGCTGTCGGGGTCGGCGGGGACGGGCACCGCACGGCGATTGGCCTCCAGCTCCTCGGCGTCGACGGTGTCGACCTCCAGCCCGACGTCGCGCGGCCCGAACGACACCCCGAGCACCGTCTCGGCCATCCCGTAGGCGCCCACGGCGGCCTGCTTGCGCAGCCCGAACCGTGCGCCGGCGTTGGTGAAGGCCTCCACCACGGCCGGGTCGATCGGCTCGGCGCCGCTGAGCGCAAAACGCATGCTCGACAGGTCCAGCGAGCCCTCCTCGGCCCTGGCGAGTTGCCGCGCCAGCACGGCGTAGGCGAAGTTCGGCGCGGCGGTGACGGTGCCGCCGTACTTGCTGATCAGCTCGGCCCACAGCAGGGGGCGCGACAGGAAGTCGACCGGCGTGACCTTCACCAGCTCCAGCCCGAGCACCGCCGGCGCGGTCAGGAACCCGACGAAGCCCATGTCGTGGAACAGCGGCAGCCAGGAGACCTGCACGTCGGCGCCGGCCCGCAGGTCGGCGGCCTCGGCCATCGCGGAGATGTTGGCGAACAGGTTGCCGTGGGTGATCTTGACCGCCTTGGGTTCGGCGGTGGAGCCGCTGGTCAGCTGCAGCAGGGCGAGGTCGTCCTCGCCGAC
>JACDBJ010000383.1 GCA_013695005.1 Pseudonocardiales bacterium | reverse complement strand
GAAGCGGTTATGCGGCTCGGGCGTGGGACCAGTTCTGCTCGGCGATCCAGTCTTCGAGGCCGTGCCAGCCGATCTGGGGGTACTCCGTGTGCAGCGCGGGGGTGTCCACGGAGTACCCGCTCTCGCGCAGAAACGCGCTCATCTTGAGCAGGTCGTCGTCCATGCCCTCCTGCGGGGCCTGCTGGTAGTGCACCGGGTGGCCCAGCTGTCGGCTCAACGCGGCCGCCACGTCCTCGCCGGTGACTTGCAGCGAAGCCAGCTCGATGCGTCGACCGGCGAACCGGTGCCGATCGCTGATGACCACCGCCGCGAAGTCGGCGAGGTCCGCGATCGCGACCTGTTGCGACACGACGTCGCCCGGCAGCACGGAGGAGTAGACGCCCTGTGCCAGTGCGGGGGCGCTCCAGGGCGCGTGCATGTTCTCTAGGAATGCCACCGGAGCGATCACCGTCCACGGCAGCGGCAACGTCGCGAGGTGGCGTTCCACCTCGGCCTTGCTCTCGAAGTGCGGTATGCCGGTGTTGTCCAGGGCGCTGGCGACCGAGGAGTAGACGAGCTGGCCGGTGCCGGCCTCAGCGGCAGCATCCAGCAAGGTGATCGCCTGCTGCGTCTCGGCCTGCGCGCCTGCCTCGAACGGTGTGCCCATCGCGAACACGGCCGAGGTGCCGGTGGCGGCCCGCCGTAACGTCGCGGCGTCGGTGAAGTCGCCCGTCGCCAGCTCGGCACCGATTGCCGCGAGCTGGCGGGCTGCCTGCTTGGCGGGGTCGCGGGTCAGGGCACGGACCTGGCGGCCGCGGGCCAGCAGGGCGCGTGCCACGGCGTTGCCCTGCGTGCCGGTCGCGCCGGTGACCAGGATCGGATGGGCCATGTCGACCTCCATACGGTTGTCTAATCAATCGATGTCTCCCACAATTGTTGTATGAACAACTCTTGTCAAGTCAACCTTCTGATACGATCGGCGGGTGCGGCGAGATCCAGAGCGGGAGATGGCCTGGCTGGAGCTGCATCAGGTCAGCGCCCTGCTGTACGGCGCGTTGAGCCGGCGCCTGGAGGTCGAAGCCGGGATGACCGCCGCCGAGCACGACGTGCTGTGGTATCTGGCCAACGTGCCGGCTCGCCGCGCCCGGATGTCTGACATCGCCGACCGGCTGCAGATGACCCGCAGCGGCATCACCCGGCTCGTCGACCGGCTCGAAAAGCAGTCCTGGATCACCCGGGAGAGCCCTCGCGACGACCGGCGAACCACCTACGCCGTCCTCACCGCCGCCGGAACGCAGGCGCTACGCTGCAGCGTGCGCGCCGTCGGGTCGGTGCGCCCCGGCCTGTTCGATGATCGGCTCTCCGACCAGGAGGTGGCCGATCTGCGCCGCGTCCTCGGCAAGCTCCTGCGCCGGCTGGACATCGTCGGCTAGCCACGCCCGTTCCGAGCGGGCGTCGAAGGCCAGCGCTGGGTTTGCTGAACGGTGCTTATGCCTCGGGTTCCGGGGAAACGCCCGTGCCGATGGGGCACGCGACCCCGGTGCCGCCGATGCCGCAGTAGCCGTTGGGCACCTTGGCCAGGTACTGCTGGTGGTAGTCCTCGGCGTAGTAGAACGCACCCAGCGGGGCGATCTCGGTGGTGATCTCGCCGTGCCCGGCAGTGCGCAGGGCATCGCCGTAGGTCTTGGCGGATGCCTCGATGGCCTCGCGCTGGGCGTCGTCGGCGTAGTAGGCCGCCGAGCGGTACTGGGTGCCGCGGTCGTTGCCCTGCCGCATGCCCTGCGTCGGGTCGTGGCCCTCCCAGAACACCTTGAGCAGCGTCTCGAAGCTCACCTGCGCCGGGTCGAACACCACCAGCACGGCCTCGGTGTGCCCGGTCAGCCCGGCGCACACCTCCTGGTACGTCGGGTTCGGCGTGAGGCCGCCCGCGTAGCCGACGGCGGTCGAGTACACCCCGGGCGTCTGCCAGAAAATCCGCTCGGCGCCCCAGAAGCAACCCATGCCGAACACCGCGCTCGCCAAGCCGTCCGGGAACGGCGGCTGGATGCGGTTGCCGTTGACGTAGTGCTGGTCCGGCACCCCCGGCAGCTGCTCGGTACGACCCGGCAAAGCCTGCGACTCGTGGACCATCTCCGACTTGTCACGCCCGAACAGACCCATGCCTTCGAGGTTACGCGCGTGGGCTTCGCACGGCCTGCGACGTCAGGAGCCCGTAACCAGCGGCGACGATCAGCGCCGGCCGACGCCGATCCACGAGAAGCCGGCGCGGCGCAGCACGTCGGAGTCCAACAGGTTGCGGGTGTCCACCACGACGCGCTCCGCGACCACCGAGGACAGCGCACGCCAGTCCAGCGCACGGAACTCCGGCCACTCCGTCAGCACCACCAGCGCAGCGGCGTCCTTGGCGGCCATGCTCGGGTCGTCGACGACCCGGACCGCGTCGGTGACTCCCGGCACTCCCTCCGGCACCCCCGGGTCGTAGCCGGTAAGAACGGCGCCCTGGGCGTGCAGCTCGGCGGCCACGGCGAGCGCAGGCGAGCCGCGCAGGTCGGCGGTGCCGGCCTTGAACGCCAGCCCGAGCAACCCGATCTGCTGGCCGGCAAGGTCACCGCCGACGGCGGTGCGGATCTTGTCCACCATCAAGGTGCGCTGGCGGTCGTTGGTGGCCAGGCTCGCCGCCACCAGCGAGAAGTCCAGCCCCACCCCCGCGGCCACCTGCAGCAGCGCGTGGGTGTCCTTCGGCAGGCACGAGCCACCCCAACCGGGGCCGGGCTGGAGGAACGCCTGGCCGATGCGGCGGTCGTAGCCCATGCCCTCGGTGACGTCCGCGACGTCGGCGCCCAATCGCTCGCACAGCTCGGCCAGCGCGTTGACGTAGGACAGCTTCATCGACAGGAAGCAGTTCGCGGCGTACTTGACCATTTCGGCGCTGGCTGCGTCGGTCAGCACGGCGGGCGCCCCGAGCTTGGAGTACAGCGCGGCCACCTTCTCGGCGGCGTCCTGCGCGTCGCAGCCGACCACGATGCGGTCCGGGTGCAGGAAGTCCTCGACGGCTGAGCCCTCACGCAGGAACTCCGGGTTGCTGACCACGGCGACGTCCTTGCGCCCCAGCAACCGGCGGGTCGCCTCGGCGGTGCCGACCGGCACGGTGGACTTGTTCACCACGACGCAGCCGCTCGGCAGCAGGTCACGTACCTCGCGGGCCACGGCCGCTACCGGCCCGAGGTCGGCCGCGCCGGTCGCGCCCATCGGCGTCGGCACACAGAGGAAGAGCACCTCGACCGGCTTGTCCGGCACCGAGACGGCCTCCCGGGCGCTGGCGGCGAACTCCAGCCGGCCGGCGGCCATGCCCTCGACGAGCAGCTTCTCCAGCCCTGGCTCGAGAATCGTGACACGCCCGGAGCGCAACCGCTTGACCTTCTCGACGTTGGTGTCGGCGCAGACCACCGAATGCCCGAGCGAGGCAAGGCAGGCACCGGTCGTCAACCCGACGTAGCCGGCCCCGACCACCGCGATCCGCCGCGAGAACACCCGGCGATGCTCTCACGCAACCGGCGCGCTGGGCGCCTCGTAACGCATGTCCTCGTCGTCGGGCCGGTGAACAATGGGCGACGGCGAGCCCTGCTGCCGCCATTCCCTGAGCCGGTCGGCGTATTGCCGCCGCTCCCGCTCCAGCCACTCGCGTTCCGCCTTGATGAGGTATCGCTCCCGAGCGACACGTTGCCGCTCCCGACGTTGCTTCTCGGTGTCCAACGACATCCCGACGCACACCGCCAGCACCACAAGCAGCCCGCCGAGGAGCATGACGACCCAGATGGAGATCGACATTTCGTGCTCCTTTCTCAGTCGGCTACTGGTCTTGCGCGCTCAGTGTCGCACCCTACTGATTAACGGTGTCCCACCTTTCAGGTGAATTCTCCTGATAGATATGTTTAGTCGAAGTGATGACTCATCTCGGTGAGTCGCTTGCAAACAAGGAGTGCCTTACCTCACACTGTGTCCACAGTCGGAGCCGAACCGACCACGGGCGCGAAGGGCTATGACGTGCACCTTCGAGCGGAAATGCCACCGGCCAAGATCGCTTCCCGGGGCCTGATGGAACTGCGCATTGCGCGCAAGATCGCCGCCCTCAGCGGCATCCCGGGCCCTCCGGACGGTTCGGACGACGCCGGTCGCGGCCGGACGTGGGTCTCGGACTACCAGTTCCTGACGCTCACCGAGCTCACCCTGGGAGCCCCGCTGAGGGATCCGGCCCGCGCAGGCACCGCCGACGGCGGAGTCTTCGTCCGCGACGGCCGCCGCTTCCGCTACGAGGATCTCGACCCCGACGAAGAGGTCGACTACGCGCCGATCCCGAACGCCACCCTCGGCGAGTACGGCCCCGGCACCAAGGCCGCGCTGGTGCTGACCGGCGTCAACAAGGTGCTCGAGCCGCTCACCGCCGCCGTCACCGAGGCGCTGGCCGACATCCGTACCCAGGTCGACGCGCCGATCCTGCTGGTGGCGGTCGGCCAATGCCTGCTGCAGGAGATCTTCGCCGCCCAGCCGATCCTGCTGCTGCACGGCATTCAAG
>JACDBJ010000382.1 GCA_013695005.1 Pseudonocardiales bacterium | reverse complement strand
GTTGGGTGCCGGCGCGCTGGCCGGTGCGGTCGCCGGCGCGATGGCCTATCGCCGCCGCTCCATCTGAGCCCGCCGCCGCCCGCGACGCCGCCATGATCGCTGTTTCGGTGGCCAGACGCGCGCTTAGCGAGCGCTAGTCCGCCCAAACGGCGATCTTGGGCGCGGTGGTCAGGGCTTGCCGGCGGCTGCTTGGAGGTCGGCCTCGCGCTGCAGGGCCGACTCGCGCGGGTCTTGCACGGTGACCACGTGTTCGGGGGACGCATCGGTGTGGTGCACGGTCGTGTAGAACCGCACTTCGTGACCGTCCGGGTCGTGCAGCTCGGGCAGGATCCAGCCGATGCTCGCGTAGTGCACGCCGGCGTGGGACTCGCCGAGCTCGTCGAGCCGCGCGGCGAGTGCGGTGATGGCGGCCTGGTCGGGCACGCCGATGGCGAAGTAGTCGAATCCGGCGGCGGCCGCCGCCCGCTCGGGGTCGAGGCGTAGCGCGAACCCGGGCCCGCCGTTCGGGTGGACCATGGCCAGACCCATGAGCTTGCCCTGCTCGACGAACTCCATCTGCACCTGGTAGCCGAGCCGGCTCTCGTACCACGCGCGGGAACGTTGCAGTTCAGAGACGGGGAGCTTGACGTGGTGGATGCCGTCCAGCCGGGGAATGTCGGACATGATGCGCTCCTCGTGCGTGTCGATACAGTCAGACTGCAAAACTACAGTTATACTGCAATCTATGGCCCGACGTGTCAAGCCAGAAGGTTCGCTCGACCTCCGCGCGGCCCGGGTCGCCGACACCGAGGAGCGCATTCTGCGGGCGGCGAGCGAGCTGTTCGTGGAGCGCGGCTATGCGGCCACCACGCTGGCGGCGGTCGCCGAGTCGGCGCGAGTCGGCGCGCGCACCGTCTACGTCCGGTTCGGCACCAAGGCCGTGCTGCTCAAGCGGGCCGTCGACGTGGCCCTCGTCGGCGACACGGCAGAGGTTGACGTCCGGGGCCGCGACTGGTTCCAGGTCTCGCTCAACGCGCCGACCGCGGCCGAACGGATCGCGGCCAGCACCCGTGGCGCACGCGACATGATGGCGCGCGTCGGGCCCCTGCTGCGGGTCGCCCAGGAGGCCGAAGCCGTCGAGCCGGAGATCGCGGCGGCCGCCCAGGCCGGGCGGGAGTACACCCGCGACTCCGTCCGGCTGTTCTGGGAGCGGATGTCGAGCGACGGCCTACTACCGCCCGGCTGCGACGTCGACTGGCTCGCCGACACCACGTCGGTCCTGGCCCACGGCGACACCTACGTCACGATCACCCGCACGATGCACTGGACCCCGGAGCAGTACGAGGACTGGCTGACGACGACCTGGACCCGGCTGAGCGGCGTGTGAGGGCAGTCAGACCGAGAGCAGCGGGTCCAACGTCCCCCGGCGGACCTCGGCGGACTTGCTAGGATTCGCCCATGACAGCTTTGGGGCGTTACGAGGGTAAGCCACTTCTTCGTCTCATAGATTCCTATGCCTACTGGGCCATCGGAGAGCTCTCTGACCAACAGGAACGTCTGCTGGAGGAGATGACCCCGCGCCTGCGCGAGCTGTACGGATCCTCCGGGACGTGGCAGGAGATCGTGGCAAAGCAGATGGAGTACCCGGACACGTTCCCCGAACGCCTGCGCGAGCTGTGGGAGCAGAACCAGCGGATTGCGGCCGAGCGGAACGAGACCCTTCCGGTTGACGTCTTTGTCACTCAGGTCGTCGACAACAGCCTCGTTTCTTGACGGATCCCCGAGTGGAGGCTAACCAGCGTGACCGCATGGGCAAGATCGACATCGAGGCCCTGCAACGCGCCGCTGACCAGCCGTAGTAGCCAATGGTGGTCGCCACACCCGCTGACCCGCGGTCGACAGTGAGCAACGAGCCTCCATCGGGTGCTGGGAGGGATGAGGTCGCCTAGCTGCGTCAGGCTCATCTGGATGCGCTGGCCGAAGTCGTCGGTGATGACCACGGCCCGCTCCGGCGCAGCGGTGTCGTCAACGAACAACTGGGGGCAGCCGCAGCTGCAGTCGCCGCAGAAAGTCGCGATGTGTCGCATGGAATCCGAGCTTCCGGCGCTCTGCCCCAGCGCCGGAAAGGTTGCCCGATCGGGCGACGCCAGCCCGCCTCAGCCGAGGAAGGCGTTGCGGCGCTGCCCGAGCAGCCGGTAGAGCGTCTGCTGGATGGTCTCGCGCACCTGGTCGGTGAGGTTGAACACCAGCAACGGGTCGTCCGCGTCACCCTCGATCTCGTCGGTGGGGATCGGCTCGCCGAACTCGATGTACCACTTCGACGGCAGCGGGACGGCCCCGAGCGGCCCCAGCAGCGGGAACGTCGGCGTTACCGGGAAGTACGGCAGCCCCAGCAGCCGGGCCAGCGGCTTGAGGTCGCCGATCTTGGGATAGATCTCCTCCGCGCCGACGATCGCCGCCGGCACGATCGGCGTCTTGGTCCGCAGCGCGGCGGAGACGAAGCCGCCGCGGCCGAAGCGCTGCAGCTTGTAGCGGTCGGCAAACGGCTTGCCGACGCCCTTGAAGCCCTCCGGCCACACCCCGACGAGCTCGCCGGAGGACAGCAGCCGCTCGGCGTCCTCGTTGCGGGCCAGCGTGTTGCCCGACTTGCGGGCCAGCGAGCCCAGCACGGGGGTGCGGAACAGCAGGTCAGCGCCCAGCATTCGCAGGTGACGCTTGGCGGGATGGTCGTCGTAGAGCGCGACGGCGGTCATCAGCGCGTCCAGCGGCACCGTTCCGGAGTGGTTGGCCACCACCAGCGCGCCGCCGACGTCCGGCACGTTGTGCATGCCGACGGTCTCCACCCGGAACCAGTTCTTGTACAGCGGCCGCAGCAGCGGGATGAACATGTTCTCGGTCAGGTCGGCGTCGAAGCCGAAGTCGTCGACCTGGTAGTCGCCCAGTATCCGCCGGCGCGCGAACGCCAGCAGGTCGGCGAGGGCGGCCTCCCACTCGGCGGGCGGCTCGTCCTTGGCCGCCGCGGTACCGGCGTCCTGGTTCGCCGTGTCGGCACCGGGGTCTGCGCCGTTGAGCGGACCGACGTCGTCCACCGCCTTCGGCCGTTCAGCGAGGTCGTCGGTGTGCAGCGGTATCACACGCGCTTCTGGCACGGCACCTCCCTCATCTCCGATGCGGTCTGGGCAAGGGTCAGCAGCCGCTGTTCGGCCTCCCGGACCCGCTCGGGCGGGATCACCGGGCGCAGGTGGCGGCCGGTGACGTAGTCGTCGAAGGCCTCGACGGTGCCCCACCGCGGCGTGAAGCCGAACTCCTCACGCAGCTTGGTGGTGTCCACCACCCGGCCGAAGTTCAGGAAGCGCACCTGCTCCGGCGAGAAGTCCGCCAGGCGGGCGCTGCGGAAAGCCCTGTCGACGGCCCCGACAGCCATGTCCGGCACCGGGAACGGCAGCCGCCCGGCCCGCCGGATCGCCTGCGAGAGCATGAGCACGCCGGCGCCGCCCACGTTGAACACGCCGGGCAGCTCCTCACGGGTGGCCCGTTCCAGCACCTGCACCGCGTCCTGCTCGTGCAGCAGCTGCACGCGCGCGTCGTAGCCCAGCACGGTCGGGACGACCGGCAGCGCGAAGTAGCGGGTCAGCACCGTCTCGATCTGCGGTCCGATCAGGTTGGTGAAGCGCAGCATGGTGACCGACACGTCCGGCCGGCGGCGCCCGAAACCGCGGACGTAGCCCTCGATCTCGGCGGCGTCCTTCGCGTAGCCGCCCGACGGCAGCTCCTTGGGCGTCATCGCCTCGGTGAACAGCGCCGGATCACGCGAGCTCGCGCCGTAGACCGCGGCGGTCGACTTCAGCACCAGGCGCTGCACCGACTCGGCCCGCTGGCACGCAGCCAGCAGCTGCATCGTGCCGATGACGTTCATTTCCTTCATCGCGGAGCGGCCGCCCGAACCAACCGGGTTCGCCGACAGCGACGCGTGCACGACCGTGTCCACCCCGGCGCTGGAGATCACCTTGGCGATGTGCGGGTTGCGGATGTCGGCCCGGACGAGCTCCGTCCGGCCGAGCTGCCGCAGCAAGTCCCGGGGTGGCGGCACGGTGTCGACGCCGAGCACCCGCTCGATGCTGGGCTCAGCCGCCAGTCTGGAGGCCAACTGCGCAGGGAGGAACCGGCTGACACCGGTGACCAGCACGACAGACGGCGGCACCTGCTTCACCCCGGATTACCTCGAAATCGAGCAATCGCCGATGCTAGTCGTCGTAGCTACCGGCTGGTATCGATGCGGCCGAAGTCACCCTCGCACCGCAGTTGACTGCCCTACTTGCCGAGCTTTCGACGTTGCACCCTGGTCTTGCGAAGCAGCTTGCGGTGCTTCTTCTTCGACATTCGCTTGCGCCGCTTCTTGATGACCGAGCCCACGCGTCAGCCCCTTCCTCAATCCCGTCGGATGTTGCGGCCCGACCACTGGGCGGCCCAAGGCCGACGCACCTGTCAGGCGTTGCTGACCCCCAGCCTAGCGGCTGTACCTACACGCGCTGACGCTGCAGCCTCAGCCGGCGTCGAAGAAGGCGTTGCGGAGGTAGTTCTCCACCGCGTCCCGGGGCACCCGGAACGAGCGGCCGACGCGCGCCGCAGGCAGTTCGCCGCCGTGCACCAGCCGGTACACGGTCATCTTCGACACGCGCATCATCGCCGCGACCTCGGCCACCGTCATGAACTGCACCTGGGCCAAGTCGGGCCGATCCGAACGTTCGGACGGCATAGCAACACCGCCTCCCCCCCGCTGGGTACTCAGATGAGCCTAGCGGTGCCAGTGTGACTACTGCGAGCTGACCTTCTCCACTTGTGGGTGTATCTGGCCGCCAGTGCGGCGCGCCTCATTGCCCCAGTTCGACCGAGCGGTTTCTCGCTGCCTCCAGTGCGGCGAGCAGCGCGGCGCGCACGCCGTGGCTCTCCAGCTCACGGATCGCCATCGCCGTCGTCCCGCCCGGCGAGGTGACCGCCTCGCGCAGCACCACGGGGTGCTCGCCGGAATCGCGGAGCATCTTGGCGGCGCCGACCGCCGTCTGGATGATCAGCTCCGACGCCACCGGGCGCGGCAGCCCGAGCAGCACGCCGGCGTCGATCATCGCCTCGACGAGGTAGAAGAAGTACGCCGGCCCTGAGCCGGACAGCGCTGTGACGGCGTCCTGCTGGTGTTCGGGCACGCGGACCACCCGGCCGACCGAGGCGAGCATCGCCTCCGCGGTGTCCATGTGCTGTTCGGTGGCGTGCTGACCAGCAGAGATGGCGCTCATCGCCTCCCCGACCACCATCGGGGTGTTGGGCATGACCCGAACGACTGCCATGCCTGCGGGGAGGCGGTCCTCGTAGCTGCCGGTGGATATCCCGGCGCACACCGAGACCACCAGCGTGTCCGGCCTGATGACCTTGGCCAAGTCGGCTAGTACGGGCTCGACGTCCTGCGGCTTGACCGCGACGACGAGCACCTGCGCCTGCTCGGCCGCGGTGGCAAGGTCTACCGCCGCGACGCCGAGGTGCTCGGACAGCTCGGCGGCCCGCTCGGGGTAGCGCTCGACGAACATCAGTTGCTCGGCCGGCCGGCCGCCGGCCAGCAGCCCGGCGAGCAGCGCCTCACCGATCTTGCCGCCGCCGAGCACCGCAGTAGGGCTCATGGCGAGCAACGGTAGTACGGCGATCGATGCTGGCGATCAGTGCTGTGGCGCCGGCGGAGGTGTCGCGGGCGCTTCTTCGGGCTGCAGGTGCAGCCGGGCGAAGTCGAGCGACTCGGTCAGCAGCTCGGAGCGTTCGGCGCGGGTACGCACCCGCTTGGTGCTGATCTCCACCACGACGGTGCCCGCGAACCCGCGTTGGACGAGCTGCTCGCACACCTCCGCGCACGGCTGGGAGCCACGGCCGGGTACCAGGTGCTCGTCGCGAGTACTCCCGCTGCCGTCGGTGAGGTGGACGTGGGTGAGGCCGCCGTCGGGTCCGACGCCCATCCGGTCCATCAGCTCCAGGGCGTCCATTCCGGCCGCGGCGGTGTGTGACAGGTCCAGCGTGTACCGCGGATGGCCGGCGCTGGTGGGGTCGTGATCGGGCGCGTACGGCGTGGCGGTGATGCCCGAGCGGCGGACCGGGAACATGTTCTCCACCGCGATCGCCACTCCGGACCGCTCCTCGGCGTGCGCCACCTCGTCGGCAAACGCCCGGACGTAACGGCGCTGCCAACGGAACGGCGGGTGCACGACGACGGTGCCGGCGCCGAGCGCCTCCGCGGCGACGGCGGCGCGACGCAGCCGGATGACGGGGTTCGGGTCCCAGACGCGCTGGGTGACCAGCAGGCAGGGCGCGTGCACCGCCAGCACCGGGACGCCGTAGCGGTCGATGAGGCGTCGGACGGCGGCCGGATCCTGGCTGACCGGGTCATTCCACACCATCAGCTCGATGCCGTCGTAACCGAGCTCCGCGGCCAGCGCGAAGCCGGCCTCGACGGACTCCGGGTAGACCGATGCCGTGGACAGCGCCACCGGTGGTGCTTGCGGTGGCGCGGAGGTCAACGGCTGACCAGCACCAACACCGCGGGCGACACCGTCACGACCAGACCCACCAGCACGGCGAACAGCGAGGTCCGCAGGTCGTCGCTGCGGCGGATGGCGCGGACGAACAGTACTGAGCCGGCGGTGGCCAGCACGGCTGCGCCGAGCGCCACCGGCGGCAGGTTGCCCCACAGGTAGCGGAACGCGACCCACAACGCAGCGCCGGCCACGGCCCCGCCGACAAGCTGCGCGATGATCACCAGCCATGCCTTGGCGGGCGAGTCTGCCGTGGCGGCGGTGCGGTTCGACCGCGGCTCGGCGGTGGCCTCGGGTGCCACCTCTGCCTTGTCCGTAAGCCCCGCGGGTACGTCTGTCCGTGCCGGAGCGTCCGCCCCTGCGGGTGCGAAGCCGCCGATGGGAGCTTGCCGTGCGCCCCAGTCACCGCCGACGGCCGGTGGGCCCGGGGTGAAGGCGTCCTCGTCCTGGTCGACGTCGACGTCGACGTCGGCGCCGGCCGGGGTAGAGGTTGGGGCTGAGGTCGAGGTCGAGGTCGAGGGCGGCCGGGCGGTTGTGAGGACCGTCTCCTCGGCGTCAGCCTTGCTCTTGCCGCGCAGCCGGAACCTCCGCTTGGGCTTGGTGCTGCGGCGAGACATCCGACTGACCGGCCCTGGCGCATCGTCGCGCTCTGGGTCGGCGGTGTCCCCGTTGGCGTCCGAGCCGTTGGCCGTCGGTTTGGCTTCGAGATCGGTCACGCTCCGGCCGAGGATCTTGACGTCGTCCTGGGCCTCGTCGTCGTCGTCGCCGAGCAGGTCCTCGGGCGACATCGCCCCGGTCGCCGGGCCGGGGTCGTGGGCGATCCGCGCGCGCCGTGGCGCCGCGGGCCGGCCGTCGGTTGGTGCCGACGCGGCGCGGTGGCCGTTCACGCCGTTCGAACCCGTCGGGTCGGCGATACGGGGGATCTCGTCGGTGGGGTTCTCGACGAACGGCGGCGCCGGTGGGGCGGACTGCAGGCGCGGCGCCTGGCCCTGGCCACCCTCGAGTCCGCCGTCGACCTGGCCGTCGACTCGGCCCTGGACCTGGCCCTGAAGCGGGTGCATGCC
>JACDBJ010000334.1 GCA_013695005.1 Pseudonocardiales bacterium | reverse complement strand
GTGGCCGGTTGGCGGCTCGCCGCGCTACCCCGCGGCCTGCAACCTCAGCAGGTCCAGGCGCTGCTGAGCGCACACGACAACGTCGCGACGCCGGCCGGGTTGCGTGATCACGCGGTGCTGGTCGTGTTGGCCCGGCTGGGGTTACGCGGCGCCGAGGTCGCCGCGCTTGCGCTCGCCGATGTGGACTGGCGTGCCGGACAGATCGTGGTGCGCGGCAAGGGCGCGCGGGTGGAACCGCTGCCGCTGCCCGCCGAGGTCGGTGCAGCGTTGGTCGCCTACCTCACCGGCGCGCGGCCCTCGTGCGACTGTGCGACGGTGTTCGTCACCGCCCGTGCCCCATTTCAGCCACTCACGGCCGGCACGGTCCGGGCGATCATGGGCCGGGCCTGCGCGCGGGCGGGTCTGCCCAGGGTCGGCGCGCACCGGTTGCGGCATTCGCTGGCCACCGACCTGCTGCGCGCTGGAGCGCCGCTGGCCGAGGTCGGACAGGTCCTTCGACACCGAAGCCAACTGAGTACGGCGATCTACGCGAAGGTCGACCACGACACGCTGCGGATGCTCGCGCGGCCCTGGCCGGGGAGCACCCGGTGAGCACGATCCGCCGCCACGCCCAGGACTACCTGTCGATGCGCCGGGCGCTGGGGTTCAAACTGACCACGTTCGGGCAGAAGCTGCTCAGTTTCGTCGACTACCTCGACTCCCACGACATGGACGTCCTCACCACCGACGCGGCGCTGACGTGGGCGACCGCCACGCCGCGCAGCAGCGATGAGGTGCACTGGAGCCGTCGGCTGATGGTGGTGCGGGTCTTCGCCCGCCACCTCGCGGTCCTCGACCCGGCCACCGAGATCCCGCCCGCTGACCTACTGCCCCATCACTACCGGCGCATCATCCCGCACCTCTACACGCCGGGTGAGATCACCGCACTGCTGGCCGCCGCCGACGGGCTGCGGCCGCAACTGCGGGCGCTGACCTACCGCACCCTGATCGGCCTGCTCGCCGTGACAGGCATGCGCACCGGTGAGGCCTGCCGGTTGGATCGGGCCGACGTCGACCTCGACGGCGCGGTGCTCACCGTGCGGGACTCGAAGTTCGGCAAGCACCGCCAGGTGCCGATCCACCCCAGCACCGTTGACGCGTTGGACAGCTACGGGCAGGCCCGCGACCAGATGTTCACCACACCGGCCACTGCGGCGTGGTTCGTCTCGACCCGCGGCACCCGCCTGGACGAGGCGAACATCCCGGCCACGTTCGCGCGTCTGATCGGCGCCGCAGGCATCCAGGTGCCGGCAGGGCAGCGCCGCCCACGCCTGCACGACCTACGGCACTCGTTCTGCATGACGATCTTGTTGGACTGGTACCGCGACGGTGTCGACGTCCAGGCTCGACTGCCCTGGCTGTCGACCTACCTCGGTCATGTCGACCCGAAGTCGACCTACTGGTACCTGACCGGATCACCCGAGCTGCTCGCGCTGGCCGCTGCTCGCCTGGAGCACGCTTTCGGAGGCCAGCCATGAGCGATCTCGCGCCCCTGTTGCAAGGCTTCTTCAGCGACAAGCTGATCCGGCAACGCCAAGCCAGCCCGCACACCATCGCGGCCTACCGCGACGCCTTCAAGCTGCTGCTCGGCTTCATCTGCCGGCGCACCGGCCGGCAGCCGGCCGTGCTGGGCATCCCCGATCTCGACGCCGTCACGATCGGCGCGTTCCTGCAACATCTGGAGCACGAGCGGGGCAACACGGCCACGACCCGCAACGCTCGCCTGGCCGCGATCCACTCGTTCTTCCGCTACGCCGCCCTCCGGGCACCCGAACACGCGCTGATCATCCAACGCGTGCTGGCGATCCCTCCCAAACGCCTGGACCGGGCGATCGTCAGCTACCTGACCCGAGCCGAGACCGACGCGCTGATCGCCGCACCCGACCGCACGAGCTGGCTCGGACGACGTGACCACGCCCTCATTCTCCTCGCCGTCCAAACCGGGCTGCGCGTCTCCGACCTGACCGGCCTGACCCTCACCGACATCCAGCTCGGCGCCGGTCCCCA
>JACDBJ010000328.1 GCA_013695005.1 Pseudonocardiales bacterium | reverse complement strand
CCGCCGCCACCGCCGCCGTGGGCAGCGGGCTGGCGTCAGCAGCCACCGGCATCGGCGCAGCGCTCGTGGCCTGCTCAGCCCCCGCCGTCGCCCAACTGGGAGCAGCCGACCCAGCAGCTACGGCCGCAGAACTGGATGCAGCGCCAGCCGCCGCCACCGGGTGGAGGCCAGCCGCCGCGTCGGTGACCGGCGAATGTGCTGCTGGTCACCCGGTGGCTCGTGAGGCTGCCCGAGCCGATCCCGCCGAGCTACTCTGCGGCTGACGTCTGGTACCCGCGCACGCGGGACTGGAACGAGTAGGAGTCCAGAGTGTCTGAGCCGACGCTCGCGCACCACGGCCGGCCGGCCCGGTTGGCCGTCGGAGTCGTTTCCGCAGGCCGGGTCGGCTCGGTTCTCGGCGCCGCACTCGCCGCCGCCGGACACATCGTCGTCGCCACCTCGGGGGTCTCCCGGCCGTCGCTCAACCGCGCCGCCGCACTACTGCCCGACGTCCCACTGCTGCCGCCCGACGAGGTCGTGAAGCAGGCCGACCTCGTGCTGCTCGCGGTGCCGGACGACGTCCTGCCCGGTCTGGTCAAGGGCCTTGCCGCGGCCGGCTGCTTCCACCCGGGACAGATCGTCGTACACACCTCGGGCGCGCACGGCGTGAAGGTGCTCGAACCCGCGGTGGAGCACGGCGTACTGCCATTGGCCCTGCACCCGGTGATGACGTTCACCGGCCGGCCGGAGGACGTCGAGCGGCTCGCCGCGTGCTGCGTCGGGGTGACCGCGGCGGCCGACGACGAGGCCGCGTGGAGCGTCGGCGAGGCGCTGGTCGTTGAGATGGGTGCCGAGCCGGTGCGGATCGCCGAGGCGGTCCGCCCGCTGTACCACGCGGCGCTCGCATACGGCGCCAACAACCTGGTGACGCTGGTGCGCGACTGCGCCGAGATCCTCGACCGGGCCGGCATCCGGCCGGCGGAGCGGCTGATCGGACCGCTGCTGTCCGCCGCGCTGGACAACGCCCTGCGGCACGGTGACCGCGCGCTGACCGGGCCAGTCGCCCGCGGCGACACCGGCACCGTCCGCACCCACCTGCGCGAGCTGGCGGAAGCAGACCCCGAGATGGTCGCCGCCTACCGCGCACTCGCCCAGCGCACCGCGCAGCGGGCGGCGGCCGCCGGGATGCTGGCCGAGCACGCCGCCCAGGACGTACAGGCGACGTTGGCGGAGCAGCCATGACCGCCACGCAGCTGCGCGGGCAGCTCGCCGTGCTCTCCGAACCTGCCGATCTCGCGGCCGCCGTCGCCGCGCTGCGGGCCGCCGGCCGGGCCGTGCACTTCGTGCCGCCCATGGGCGCGCTGCATGCCGGCCACCGCGAGCTGGTGCGGCAAGCCCGAGCCGGCGACGCCGCCACCGTGGTGTCGATCTTCGTGAACCCGTTGCAGTTCGGGCCTGGCGAGGACCTCGACCGCTACCCGCGCACGCTGGTGTCCGACCTCGCCGCCTGTGCCGAGGAGGGCGTCGACCTTGTCTTCACGCCTGGGGTGGACGCGATGTACCCCGCCGGGGCCACCACGACCGTGCAACCCGGTCCGCTCGGCGCGGAGCTGGAGGGGCGCGTCCGGCCTGCGCACTTTGCCGGCGTGCTGACCGTGGTGGCCAAGCTGTTCAACATGGTCACGCCGGACCGGGCCTACTTCGGTGAGAAGGACTACCAGCAGTTGGTGTTGATCCGGCGGATGGCGCGCGACCTGGACATGCCGGTCGAGGTGCTCGGCGTACCCACCATCCGTGAGCCCGACGGCCTGGCGCTGTCCTCGCGCAACCGCTACCTCTCGCCCGACCAACGCCAGGTGGCGACCCGGCTGCCTGCAGCGCTACGCGCCGGAGCGCGTGCCGGGCGAGACGGTGCGGACGCCGTCCTCGCCGCAGCCGGCGCGGTGCTCGCCGCCGAGCCCGCGCGCAACGAACGGCACTCTCGTTCAGCCCTATCGCACGAAAGTGCCGTTCGTACGGCGGAGCCGGCCGTCGAGTACCTGGAACTGCGCGACCCCGAGCTCGGTCCCGCCCCCGCGGCCGGCGAGGCACGCCTGCTGGTGGCCGCCCGGCTCGGGACTACCCGCCTGATCGACAACGTTTCCGTGGCACTGGGTGTCGGGGAGTGAGGTCCACATGCTGCGCACGATGCTGAAGTCCAAGATCCACCGGGCCACGGTGACCCAGGCCGACGTGGACTACGTCGGCTCGGTCACCGTGGACGCCGATCTGATGGACGCCGCTGACCTGCTGCCCGGTGAGCAGGTGGCGATCGTCGACATCACCAACGGGGCCCGCCTGGAGACCTACGCCATCCCGGGTGAGCGCGGCAGCGGCGTGATCGGCATCAACGGCGCAGCCGCCCGGTTGATCGACAAGGGCGACCTGGTGATCCTGATCTCCTACGCAATGGTCGGCGACGCCGAGGCGCGCGAGCTGCAGCCGCGGGTGGTGTTCGTCGACGCCGCCAACCGGATCGTGGCGCACGGCGACGACCCGGCGGACGCGCCGGTCGGCTCGAGCCTGCGCTCCGGCTCCCACGCCGACACAGCGTCAGGGGAATGACCGGTGCTGCTCTGCATCGACGTCGGCAACACCCAGACCGCGCTGGGCATCTACCCCGAGACCGGCGACGGCGACCCGGTGATCCGGCCGAGCCTGATACGGGACTGGCGGATGCGCACCGACCGGCGGATCACCGCCGACGAGCTGGAGGTCGCGGTCCGCGCGCTGCTCGGTCCCTTCGCCCCCCAGGTCACGGGCATCGCGGTGCTGTCCACCGTGCCCGCGGTGCTGCGCCAGCTGCGGCAGATGCTCGCCCGCTTCCAGCCCACGGTGCCGACGGTGATCGTCGAGCCGGGGGTGCGCACCGGGGTGCCGCTGCTGGTGGACAACCCGAAGGAAGTCGGTGCCGACCGGGTGGTCAACACGCTGGCGGCGCACCGGCTGTTCGGCAAGGCGTGCGTGGTGGTGGACTTCGGCACGTCCACCAACATCGACGTGGTCTCCGCGCGCGGGGAGTTCCTCGGCGGCGCGCTGGCGCCCGGCATCGAGGTGTCGCTGGAGGCGCTGGCCGCACGGGCGGCCGCGCTGCGAACGGTCGAGCTGGTACGCCCCCGGTCGGTGATCGGCAAGAACACCGTGGAGTGCCTGCAGTCCGGCGTGCTCTACGGCTTCGCCGGGCAGGTGGACGGCCTGGTGAACCGCATCATGCTCGAGCTCGACGAGCCGGCGGTCGTGCTCGGCACCGGCGGCCTGGCCCCGCTGATGATCGACGAGTCCCAGACCATCACCGAGCATGTGCCCGACCTCACGCTGCTCGGTCTGCGCCTGGTCTACCTGCGCAACGCCGCCGTCTCGCACCGCGTCGAGGCAGGCAGCGACGCCTGAGCAACCGAATTGTTGCCCGATCTCGCGTGCTCGTAGCCTTCGCCATGTGACTGAGCATCCCGACACCGACGAGGACCTTCCGGAGCAACTTCGCATCCGTCGGGAGAAGCGCGCAGCCATGTTGGCCGACGGAGTCGAGCCGTACCCGGTGGAGCTGCCGCGGACCCACACGCTCGCCGAGGTCCGAAGGCGTCACCCTGATCTGCCCGCCGACACCAGCACCGGGGACATCGTCGGGGCCACCGGCCGAGTGATCCATCTACGCAACACCGGCAAGTTGTGCTTCGCCACGTTGCGTGAAGGCGACGGCACGCAGCTGCAGGCAATGCTCAGCGTCGCCGGAGTCGGGGAGGACACACTCGCGGAGTGGAAGTCGCTGGTCGATCTCGGCGACCACGTATTCGTGCACGGTGAGGTTGTCACGTCACGACGCGGTGAACTCTCGGTGTCTGCCGACTCCTGGGCGATGGCGGCCAAGGCGGTGCGGCCGTTGCCGGTCACCCACCGGGAACTGTCTGAGGAAACGCGAGTACGGCAGCGTTATGTCGATCTGATCGTCCGGCCGCAGGCGCGCGAGATGGTTCAGATGCGCGCACAAGTCATCAGAACGCTTCGAGACGCTCTGCACGAACGCGGCTTCACCGAGGTGGAGACGCCCATGCTTCAGCCGCTACATGGTGGAGCGACAGCTAGGCCGTTCGTCACCCACTCGAATGCCTTCGATACCGACCTCTACCTGAGGATCGCGCCGGAGCTCTACCTGAAACGCTGTGTAGTCGGTGGGATCGAGAGCGTGTTCGAGATCAACCGGAACTTTCGCAACGAGGGCAGTGACTCGACGCATTCGCCGGAGTTCGCGATGCTCGAGGCCTACCAGGCATACGGCTCCTACGACTCGATGGCGGAGCTGACCCAGGACCTGGTCCGCCGTGCGGCACAGGCCGCACTGGGCTCCACGGTCCTGCACCGGCCCGATGGGTCCACAGTGGACCTCGGCCAGCCGTGGCGCCACGTCACGGTGCACCAGGCCGTGTCCGACGCGGTGGAAGCCGAGGTCAGCCCCGATACATCCCTCGACGACCTGCGCAAGCTGGCCGCCGCCCATGACGTGGCACTTCGCGACGAATGGAGTGCCGGCGAGGTCGTGCTGGAGCTGTTCGAGAAGCTCGTCGAGCACACACTCGTCGAGCCGACCTTCGTACGCGACTATCCGGTCGAGGTCCGCCCATTGACCCGTGCGCATCGTGACGACCCCAGATTGGCCGAGGCATGGGACCTTGTCGTATTCGGGACCGAGCTTGCCACCGCGTACTCGGAGCTGGTTGATCCCGTCGTACAGCGAGAACGACTGCGCGAGCAGTCGTTGCGCGCCGCCGCAGGCGATGTCGAGGCCATGCAACTGGACGAGGACTTCCTCCGCGCGATGGAATATGGAATGCCCCCCTCCGGGGGCGTGGGAATGGGTATCGACCGGTTACTGATGACACTCACAGGTCTCGGTATACGCGAAACGATCCTTTTTCCGCTTGTACGCCCAGAATAAGATCACTGGATCGGGGCGTCAACTCGACAAGTCCGCAGAATACAGTCTAATGTTGGTGGCAACTCGACGGCTTGCAGCACAGCCGTTTCGGGGGCCCCAACGGAAGACTCGGTAATTACTCATGGAGGACGGGCAGTGGCACAGAAAGTGACCGTTTCGCTGATCGACGACCTCGACGGCGACAGGGCCGAAGAGACGGTCGAGTTCGGGCTGGACGGCAAGACCTACGAAATCGACCTTTCCAGCAGCAATGCCGACAAGCTTCGTGACGCGCTGTCCGGTTATGTCGCCGCTGCACGCAAGGCAGGGCGCCGTCGGGCAGGTGGTGCCCCGGGCACCGCGCCGGTGCGTCGTGCCGGCGTTGACCGTGAGCAGAACCAGGCGATCCGCGAGTGGGCGCGCAAGCGCGGCATGAAGGTCTCCGACCGCGGCCGCATCCCGGCCGAGGTGCTCGACGCCTACCACCAGGAGCACTGACACCCAGCGCACTGAGCTCCGCGCCCCAGCAGCTGCCCGGCCGGCTCAGGCCCGCCTCGACCGCCCCGGCCACCTCACCTGACGCCGTTGTTCGCCCCGAGCGGACAACGGCGTCAGGCCGTTTCGGAATCCGCCGCGCGGCTCCTACGTTGCATCGATGTAAGTGCGTAGACCGTTCAACGCGCACGAAGCGACCATGACGGTCCGGCCGATACGATAGGTAGACGGTGCCGAGGAGCGTCGAGTTGACGCCCGGCACGGGCGGCAAGCAGGGAGTGCGAATGTTCGAGAGGTTCACCGACCGCGCACGGCGGGTTGTCGTCCTGGCCCAAGAAGAGGCCCGGATGCTCAACCACAACTACATCGGGACCGAGCACATCCTGTTGGGCCTGATCCACGAGGGCGAGGGTGTTGCAGCGAAGGCGCTGGAGTCGCTTGGCATTGCCCTCGAGGGCGTCCGGCAGCAGGTCGAGGAGATCATCGGCCAGGGCCAGCAGGCCCCCAGCGGGCACATCCCGTTCACCCCACGCGCCAAGAAGGTGCTCGAGCTGTCGCTGCGTGAGGCGCTGCAGCTCGGCCACAACTACATCGGCACCGAGCACATCCTGCTCGGGCTGATCCGCGAGGGCGAGGGCGTCGCGGCCCAGGTGCTGGTCAAGCTCGGCGCCGACCTCAACCGGGTGCGCCAGCAGGTGCTGCAGCTGCTCTCGGGCTACCAGGGCAAGGAGCCGGCCGAGAGCGGCGGCGGCCGTGGCGAGGGCAGCCCGTCGAGCTCGCTGGTGCTCGACCAGTTCGGTCGCAACCTGACCCAGTCCGCTCGCGAGGGCAAGCTCGACCCGGTCATCGGCCGGGAGAAGGAAATCGAGCGGGTCATGCAGGTGCTGTCGCGGCGCACCAAGAACAACCCGGTGCTGATCGGCGAGCCCGGCGTCGGCAAGACCGCGGTGGTCGAGGGGCTCGCGCAGAACATCGTCAAGGGCGATGTGCCCGAGACGCTGAAGGACAAGCAGCTCTACACGCTCGACCTCGGCTCGCTGGTCGCCGGCAGCCGCTACCGCGGTGACTTCGAGGAGCGCCTGAAGAAGGTGCTCAAGGAGATCCGGACCCGGGGCGACATCATCCTGTTCATCGACGAGCTGCATACGCTGGTCGGCGCCGGCGCCGCCGAGGGCGCGATCGACGCCGCGAGCATCCTCAAGCCGATGCTGGCCCGAGGGGAGCTGCAGACCATCGGCGCGACCACGCTCGACGAGTACCGCAAGCACGTCGAGAAGGACGCGGCGCTGGAGCGGCGGTTTCAGCCGATCCAGGTCGGTGAGCCGACGGTGGCGCACACCGTCGAGATCCTCAAGGGCCTGCGGGACCGCTACGAGGCGCACCACCGGGTCACGATCACTGACGCGGCGGTGGTGGCGGCGGCCACCCTGGCCGACCGCTACATCAACGACCGGTTCCTGCCCGACAAGGCGATCGACCTGATCGACGAGGCCGGCGCCCGGATGCGGATCCGCCGGATGACCGCTCCACCGGACCTGCGCGAGTTCGACGAGAGGATCGCCAGCGTCCGCCGGGACAAGGAGTCCGCGATCGATGCCCAGGACTTCGAGCGCGCCGCGCACCTGCGCGACAGCGAGAAGCAGCTGCTGGGGCAGAAGTCCGAGCGGGAGAAGCAGTGGCGCGCCGGTGACCTCGACGTCGTCGCCGAGGTCGACGACGAGCAGATCGCCGAGGTGCTGGCCAACTGGACCGGCATCCCGGTGTTCAAGCTCACCGAAGAGGAGACCACCCGCCTGCTGCGGATGGAGGACGAGCTGCACAAGCGGATCATCGGCCAGCAGGACGCCGTCAAGGCCGTCTCGCAGGCGATCCGCCGTACCCGTGCCGGGTTGAAGGACCCGAAGCGCCCGTCCGGCTCGTTCATCTTCGCCGGCCCGTCCGGTGTCGGTAAGACCGAGCTGTCCAAGGCACTGGCCAACTTCCTGTTCGGCGAGGACGACGCCCTGATCCAGATCGACATGGGCGAGTTCCACGACCGCTACACCGCGTCGCGGCTCTTCGGTGCCCCTCCCGGGTACGTGGGGTACGAGGAGGGCGGCCAGCTCACCGAGAAGGTGCGTCGCAAGCCGTTCTCCGTGGTGCTCTTCGACGAGATCGAGAAGGCGCACCAGGAGGTGTACAACACGCTGCTGCAGGTGCTCGAGGACGGCCGGCTGACCGACGGTCAGGGCCGCACGGTGGACTTCAAGAACACCGTGATCATCTTCACCTCGAACCTCGGCACGCAGGACATCTCCAAGGCGGTCGGGCTCGGCTTCGCGCAGGGCAACGACGAGGGCAGCAACTACGAGCGGATGAAGAACAAGGTCACCGACGAGCTCAAGAAGCACTTCCGGCCCGAGTTCCTCAACCGCATCGACGACATCATCGTGTTCCACCAGCTCACCGAGGAAGAGATCATCTCGATGGTGGACCTGATGATCACTCGGGTGGAGGGCCAGCTGGCCAACAAGGACATGGCCCTGGAGCTCACCCCGGACGCCCGCAAGCTGCTCGCCAAGCGGGGCTTCGATCCCGTGCTGGGCGCGCGGCCGCTGCGGCGCACCATCCAGCGGGAGATCGAGGACGCACTGTCCGAGAAGATCCTCTACGGCGAGGTCATGCCAGGACAGATCGTCATCGTCGACGTCGAGGGCATGGTCGAAGGCGACGTCAAGACCGGCGACGCCCGCTCGACGCACAAGGCCGACGACAAGGCCAAGTTCGTCTTCCGCGGTGAGCCCAAGCCCGTCCCGGTGCCCGACGAGGTGCCGGTCGAGGTCGCGGCAGGCGCCGAGGAGGAAGCCGGCTGAGCAAGCTGGTCAACTAGACGGCAGGTAGCCGGTACGGAGAGCATCCGTGCCGGCCACCGCCGTTTCTGCGGGCCGCCTGCGCCGCCAGGCCGCCGCCCAAGATCGCCAGTTCGGTGCGCCTCAGCGTCGGCCGGCGACCTGGGGCGCACCCTCACGACGATCACCGCGGCTCAGCTTGCGCGACTCCCTCGGGCCCGTGCCAGCGCCATGATCGCCACGAGCGGATGTTTGACCGTGGTCAACGCGGCTGGATGTCCACTCACGGCGATCTCCGACGGTGGGGCGTCGCGCACTGCAGGATGACCATGGTGCGGCGAACGGTGCGTACTTCCGACGGCCTCGAGCTGACCGCCGTGGAGTTCGGCGGTACGGGGCGGCCAATCCTGCTGCTGCACGGGCTGATGGGCCGCGCCACCACATGGTGGGCGGTGGCCCGGTGGCTCAGCGAGCACGGCCGGGTCGTCGGGCTGGACGCTCGTGGTCACGGGCGATCGCAGGCGGCCGGGCCGTGGACGACACAGCGGTTCGTCGCCGATCTCGTCGACGTCGTCGGCCAGCTGGCCCTCGCGCCGGCGGTGGTCATCGGCCACTCGATGGGCGGGCTGCACGGCTGGCAGCTCGCCGCCGCCAACCCCGAGCTGGTGCGGGGCGTCGTCGTGGAGGACATGGCGCCGGACTACCGCGGCCGCAGCGTGCAGCTCGCCGCTGACTGGTTCGGGGCGATGCCCGCCACCTTCACCTCGGTGGCGGCCGTCCGGGACGCCTTCGGCTGGCCGTGGCCGAGCTTCGGGGACTACATGGCGGAGTGTGTCGAGGAGCGCGCCGACGGCTACCACCTGCTCAGCCGGGTGGAGGACGCCGTGGCCATCGCCGCCGAGTGGGCCGAGCACGACTACCGCGACTCGCTGCGCGCCGTGCGCTGCCCCGTGCAGCTGATCGAGGGCGAGCACGGCAACACCCCGCCGGGACAGCTCGCGGGGATCGCCGAGCAGATGCGCAACGCCCGCCACGTCCGCGTCCCGGGCACCGGCCACCTGGTGCACGCCGACGACCCGCAGGCCTACCGCGACGCCGTCGAGCAGTTCCTCGCCGAGCTGGGCTGACGCCGCTCAGCCCTCGTCGGGCAGCCCGAAGCGGTCGGCCCCCACCGCCGCCACCAGTCCGTCCGCCAGCAACGACGCGAGGCATCGCTCGCGCTGCGCATCGTCGGCCCACGCGGTCTCGAGCGCCGCGCGCGGTACCGGAC
>JACDBJ010000275.1 GCA_013695005.1 Pseudonocardiales bacterium | reverse complement strand
GCGTCGATCAGGATCGCCAGCCCGGCGCCGAGCCCGAACAGCTGGATGAGGCTTACCTTGCTGATCAGGAAGGCGAAGAAGCTCACCGCGATCAGCGCGGCGGCCGTGGTGACGATCCGTCCGCTGCGCGTCAGCCCGTGCACCACCGACGTGCGGGTGTCCGCGCCGGTGTCGTGCATTTCCTTGATCCGGCTCAGCACGAACACCTCGTAGTCCATGGACAGACCGAAGGCGATGCAGAACAGCAGCACCACCATCCCGGTGTCCAGCGGCATCGGCGTGAACCCGAGCACTCCGGACAGGTGGCCCTGCTGGAACACCCACACCATCACGCCCAGCGTCGCCGACAGGCTGATCACGTTGAGAATCAGCGCGCGGACCGGCTGGATCACGCTGCCGCTGAACAGGAACAGCAGGATGAACGTCGTGATCACGATCAGGCCGCCGGCCAGCGCCAGGCGATCGCCGATGGCGTCCTTGGTGTCGACGAGCACGGCGGCCTGGCCGCCGACCAGCGTGATCGTGCCGGCCGGTGGCGGAACCGCGCGCACGTCGCGCACCAGCTGTTGCGCGCGATCGGATGTGCGGTCGAGGTTGGTCAGCACGGACAGCCGCTGGGCGTCGGGTCGGCCGAGCGTGGCGTTGGCCGGTGTCGCGCCAACGGAGTTCCCACGCACGAACGTGCCGACGCTCGAGTCGACCCGCTCGACGTCCGGCAGCTGGGACAGCGTCGTGGCGTAGTCGCCGACCGCGGGGGCGGCCACGCCGGAGGTCGTCACGACGTGCAGCGCGTTGCTGTCGTCGGAGCCGAAGCCGCTGCGCAGCGTGTCGCCGACCTGGCGGCTCGGGGCACTCGTGGTCAGCACCCGGTCGTCCGGCGTGCCGAAGCTGACGTCCAGCAGCGGTGACGCGGCGAGCAGCAGCCCCACGAGCACCGGCAGCGCGGTCAGCAGCGGACGGCGCATGACTACGTCGGCCAGCCGTCCCCAGAACGGAGCCTCGGTGCTGGGCAGCTGCTTGGCCCACGGCAGCCGCCACGCGTCGGCCCGCGGCCCGAGCACCGCGAGCAGCGCCGGCAGCAGCAACACTGCGCTGATTGCCGCGATGGCCACCACGCCGACCCCGGAGTAGGCCATCGAGCGCAGGAAGTACAGCGGGAACACCACCAGCGCGGCGAGCGCGGTGGCCACGGTCGCGGCGCTGAAGACGATCGTGCGGCCGGCGGTCTCGACGGCCCGCACCACGGCGGCGTCCGTGTCGAGCCCCTTGCCGCGCTCCTCCCGGAACCGGCTCACTATCAGCAACCCGTAGTCCACCGCGAGGCCGAGGCCGAGGCCGACGGTGAGGTTGACCGCGTAGATCGACACGTCGGTCAGAGAGGCGAACACCGATAGCTCGGCGAAGGTGCCGAGGATCGCGACGATGCCGATCAGCAGCGTGAGCAGCGCCGCCACCACGCTGCCGAACGCGAGCACCAGCAGGACCATGGTCAGCGGGATCGCGATGCTCTCGGCGAGCCCGAGGTCGGCGGTGAGCTGTGCCTGGACGTCGGTGTAGACGCCGAACGTGCCGCCGACCTGCACCGTCACGTCCGCGTTGTCGGAGGTGTAGCGGGCGACCAGGTCCTTGGCGTCGGACTGCGTCGTACTGACCATGACGAGCGCGCTGGCGCTGTCGTCGGACTTGAGCGAGGGCGCCTTGGTCGTCCAGTACGACACGAGCTGGGTGACGGACGGCTCGGCGTCGAGGTCGGCGGTGAGCTTGGTTCCCGCCGCCGTCGCGGCCGGGGCGTCCACGGAGGCGTTCTTGGACTTCACCAGGAACACGAGGTTCGGCTCGCCGCCGAAGTGGTCGATGATGCGATCGCGAGCCAGCCACGACTGGGAGCTCTCGTCCTCGAAGCCGCCCGCGCCGAGCTTGCTGAACGCGCTGGCACCCAGGACGCCCCCGCCGATCACCGCGAGCAACGCGACGATCAGAACCAGGCGGGCCCGCCGCACCACGAACGTGCCGATCCGATGGAACATGTCGTGCCCCCAGCGCGAAGTGGTCAGCCGTAAACTTTGTGCACGTCAACTTGCCATGCATGTGTGCTGGTGTCAACATCGTTGCATGGCCCTACCCGTGACCAGGCGGTCGTACCACCACGGCGACCTCCGCAACGCCCTGACCAGGGCCGCAGTGGGTCTCGCGGAGAAGGGCGGCCCCGAGGCGGTGAGCATTCGGGCTGCCGCGCGCGCGGTCGGCGTGACGCCGACGGCCGCGTACCGGCACTTCTCCGGCCACGACGAGCTGCTGTCGACGGCGAAGGATCTGGCGATCGCCAGCCTGGCCGAGGCCATGCGCAAGTGCCTCGCCGCGCTGCCTGCCGACGCGGACCCGGTGCGCAACGCGGTGCACCGGCTCGCCGCGCTCGGTCAGGGCTACCTCCAGTTCGCGCTCGCGGAACCGGGGCTCTTCTCCACCGCGTTCTGTCTGGGCGAGCCGATGTCGCTGGTCGAGGCCGCGACCCAGGACCACCACCCGTTCGGCATGCTGGCCGCCGCGCTGGACGAGCTGGTCGCCGTCGGTTACCTCGACCCCGCGCACCGACCACTGGCCGAGATCAGCACGTGGTCGACCACCCACGGCTTGGCGAACCTGATCGTCGAAGGCCCGCTCGGCGAGCTGTCCGGGCAGCAACGCGACATGACCGCCCATCTGACGAGCGCGTTCGTGCTCCGTGGGCTGGGCACCGGCCCGAACGCCGAGCCGACGCGTTCCACCGACAGCCTGTGCACCGGCGCTGCGCCGGTGCCCTCCTATGGCTGATCACTCCTCCACCCGGCGGTACCGAGGCTTCAAGCCGGTTTTCTAGCGGGCTGCACTGGAATCGAGCATCGAGGGAGTTCGCAGTGAGCGCGTCCGTGAGTACCGACCAGAAGCCCAACGTCGCCGAGATGGTGGTGATCCACAGGATCTTCCAGCGTGAGTTCGTGCTGATGTCGCAGTTGATCCGACAGGTACCCGAGGGCGACGTCGCGCGGGCGCAGGTACTGGCCAAATACGCCGGACAGTTGCTGGACGGGCTGCACCAGCACCACGCCGGCGAGGACGAGCTGGTCTGGCCCAAGCTGCTGGAGCGGGCGACGCCGGAGCGCGCGCTGATCGAGAGGATGCAGGCGCAGCACCATGCGGACGGCGTGCAGCGGGTGAACGAGCAGCTCGCCGGCTGGGAGTCCAGCGCCGACAAAGCTCGCGGCGAGGAGCTTGCGGCGAGTATCGACGAGCTGCGCACGCACCTGCTGGAGCACCTTGACGAGGAGAAGCAGATCCTTCCGCTTGTCAGCCAACACCTCACCAAGCCCGAGTGGGACGCGATCGGCGAACACGCCCGGGCGTCGACGCCCAAGGACCAGCTGCCGATCCTGTTCGGCGCGATCCTGGAGGACGCCACCCCGCAGGAGCGGGCGTTGATGCTGGAGCCGATCCCGTTCCCGATCAAGCTGCTGCTGCGGACGCTCGGGGCGCGCCAGTACCGGCGCTACGTCAAGGAGGTCCGCGGCGTCGAGCCAGCTCGGCGATGACGGCGCGCGCATGACACCATGATCAGGTGCGCCGACCGCTTGCGGACCTTCTCGCGGACGCTGCCGGGCTGGTCACGCTCGGGATCGGCACGGCGTTGACCGTCGCGCCGACTCGCGCGGGTGGCGTGCTCGGACTCCCGCCGAGTCCGGCCGCAGCCCGCGTGATCGGCGGCATCGATCTCGGCCTTGGCGCCGGCCTGCTCGCCGGCCGGCCGCGATGGCCGTGGATGGCGGCGCGGGCGGCGTTCAATGTCGTGCTCGGCGCACGGTACCTCGGCGAGGCGCGGCGGCCAGGCGGCAACTCAAGGGCGATGGGCGGGGCGGTCGGGATGGCTGCGCTGACTGTCCTGGACGGCGTGGGCGCGGTCGCACTCTGGCGACGCGCAGCCCGGGCATAAGGGGACCCCGCGCACCCGCCAGAGCCCGTTGACCCTTGCTGCCTTCCGGCCCTGGGGGAGTTCACAGGATGGACGCCGCACGGGGTCCGAGGGCCAGTGTAGCCCCGCCGGGCGCCTACTAGACTCCGTCCCGGAGGATTCGCCTAGTGGCCTATGGCGCACGCTTGGAAAGCGTGTTGGGTTCACGCCCTCGCGGGTTCGAATCCCGCATCCTCCGCCACGCTGACCAGCGAACACGTGATTCAGCCGTCCCCTTCTGAGGGGTCGTCACGCCCGCTGGTCTCAGTTCTGGTCTCACCATCAGCCCAGATCACGCCACCGAGCCGTTCAGCGATGTCGGCGTGGATCGCGGCGGTGAGGTGCTGATAGCGGGCCGCCATCGCGCTGTGCGACCAGCCCATGAGACTCATGACGGCTCGGTCAGGAACGCCCATCAAGAGCAGCACCGTGGCCGCCGTGTGCCGAGCGTCATGCAGCCGGACCTCTCTGACGCCGGAATCGCGCAGCAGCTTCTTCCACTGGTGATAGTCGGTCGCCGGAATGATCGGTTCGCCGAGCCGGGGGCGAACACCCAGTCGCCCTCGTGCCAGAGCTGGCAGGCTGCGATGCGCTCCTGGTCCTGGGCCGCCCGATGTTCGCGGAGCAGCTGGACGAGCTGCTGGGGGAGTCCGATCACTCGGCGGCCGGCGCGCGACTTCGTTTCCGAGACGATGCCTCGGGGGTTCTGACGTTGCGGGCACGAGCCCGCTCGTCGTCCGCAGGTACCGCCACAGCCGTGTACCCAGTCGGGGCGCTGCCGGGACCGCCGGATGACCATGCGCCGGGCGTCGAGATCGATG
>JACDBJ010000272.1 GCA_013695005.1 Pseudonocardiales bacterium | reverse complement strand
GCACCGGCTGCCGCGCCGGCGGGCCGATGTCGTGGGCGGCGGGTGGTGGTGGTGGTGGTGGTGCCGGCGGCGGCGGTTCGTCGGGGGCTGCCTCGGCTGCGAACGCCGCGTCGAACGCCGCTACCTTCCCGGGGTCGCGGAGTCGCGCCGCGCGGATATCGCGCCGGATCCGGGCGACGTCGGCGGGGTCGGACGCGGTCATCGGGGACCACCGGCCGGGACGGCGGCGTGGAGTTGCGCGGCGGCGCGCTCGTTGCCGACGCGCTTGGCGACCTCGGATCGGGTGGTTTAGCCGGGGACGCTCTGCTCGCGGGTGGGGATCGCGGGCCTCTGTGAGGGCGGGACGAGGGCGGCCGGGCCACCCGCTCATCGGGGCGCAGCGGGTAGCCGCACGGGAACAGGGCCTTCGTGTACAGGTCGTCGAGTCGGTCGAGCTCGGCGACGGCGGGCCCGAGCGTGCGCCAGGCGATGACCAGGGAGTCGTCGCCGATGGCGTGCTCCGGCGTCGTCGACGCGTTGATGCCTGCCGTCACGGCCGCGGCGACCGTCGACCTTGCGGGTGCTGGTGAAGATGGTCCGGTCTGCCTACAACGCGGCCGTGCTCGATCGCCTGGTGGCTGTGAGCCCGTTCGCCAGGGTGACCCTGCCGAAGGTTGAACTGGAGCGTGTGGTGCCGCTGACGGTCGACCAGGTGGCCGCCCTCGGGCCGCGATGCTGCCCCGCTACCGGGCAATGGTCATCACGCAGGCGGGGCTCGGGCTGCGGATCGGGGAGTTGCTCGCGCTGCGCCAATCTGACGTGGACTTCCTACGGCGAACTGTGCGGGTCGAGCACCAGATCGACAAGCGGACACGACAGCAGGTCGCATCCAAGACGGCACGGTCTCGACGCACGTTGCCGCTGCCGGACGTCGTGTCCGTCGCGCTCGCCGAGCACGTAAGGCAGTTCCCGCAGGCCCCGGATGGGCTCCTGCTCCACACCGCTGACGGCCTGCCCTATTGGCACGAGTACTACACGCAGAAGGTGTTCAAGCCCGCGGTCCGCAAGTCCAAGTTGCCGGCGGGCACCACGAGCCACGACCTGCGCCATCACTTCGCGTCAGTCCTGATCCCGCCGGGCAGTCCGTCGTGGCCGTGAGCGAGCTGCTGGGCCACGACAACGCCGTGCTGGTGCTGGTGGAGGTCTACGCACACCTGATGCCGGGCGGTGAGGACCTCGCCAGGAAGGCCATCGACAGCGCCTGGAACGGCGAGACTCCCACGGCCCAGGGACGGCCCGGATGATGAGCACCGACGCTGCGGCGCAGGTCAACGGCCCGTTTGCGCGAACCGATAGCCCTACCCCTGGCACTACTGACCGCCGCCTCACCCCGGTACGGTCGAACCGATGTCCGATACGCCCGCCATGCCGGAGCCCGGTTCCAAGCTCCGCACGCTGTGCTTCAACTGTGAGGGCCGGCGCGAGTTCGTGGTGCCCCGGGCGGCGTTCATCGACGGTGAGCACGGCACCGCCCCCGAGGTGAAGCCGTGCAAGATCTGCGGCGGCGAGGGCTGGCTGGACGGGATCCAGCCGCCGGTCTGACCCTGCTCGCGGGCTGCGGCTCCACGATCGGGCTATTGACGCCACCAGCCTGAAAAGGTCTCCTAGCTCCTGCGACTCATGAGTCACATCCGTCACAGGCATCACATCACCCGCAGCGCCGCCGAAGGGAGCGTCCCGCATGCGCCGACGTTCCCCCGTCACGGCCGCCCTCGCCGCAGTCGCCGCGCTCACGCTCACGCCCGCGCTGCCGGCAGCCGCCGCAGCAGAGAACCCGACGTTCACCCCGGACCTGCACACCGGCCAACCGAGCGGCGTCACCATGCAGGACGGCGTGGTCCAGCTCGCCCCGACCGCGGAGCCCACGCCGCTGGACCCGCCGACCGACCAGCCCGAGCCGCCGCGCATCGGCATGCTCACCCTGCCGCCGCACCGGCTCGCCGCTGCCGCCGGCACAGTCCGCCCCGAGCTCGCCGCCGAGCAGCCGAAGGACACCTCGACCGCCGTGGACGTCCGAGCACGCCGCGCCGACGGCCGCTGGAGCGAGTGGGTGCCCGCCGACCCTGGGCAGGCCGCGACGTTGCACGAGCCGAGCGCCGAGATCCAGCTCCGCCTCGTCCTCACCGGAACGGCAGCTGCCGGGCCGACCGTTCGCGGCCTGCGCGTCACGCCCACTCCGGTCGATCGGCTGCGACTCGCCGCCAGGCCGCTGGCGTTGCAGACCCACAAGGTGTTCGCCACCCGGGAGGGCCTCGTCGGCCACACCACCGCCAATGGCCACGTGATCACCGAGAACGACCACTTCGTCGCGCTCCCGTCCCGCCGAGCGCTGTCGCCGCGGGGCACCGACGACTACTCGGTGAAGGTGTGCGCACCCAACGGGCGCTGCGCGTGGGCGCCGGTGTGGGACGTGGGGCCGTGGAACACCCGCGACGACTACTGGAACCCGCCGAGCGTCCGGCAGAACTGGGCGGAGCTGCCGCAGGGCACGCCGCAGTCCCAGGCGGCGTACCGGGACGGCTTCAACGGCGGCCTGGACCAGTTCGGCCGCAAGGTCCGCAACCCCGCCGGGATCGACCTGGCCGACGGGCTGTTCCGCGGCGCGCTGGGCCTGAAGGACAACGCCTACGTCACCGTCGTCTACCTGTGGACCGGGCGCGCGC
>JACDBJ010000252.1 GCA_013695005.1 Pseudonocardiales bacterium | reverse complement strand
GGCGCATCCTTGTCACGGCTGCGACGAGCGGGAGGACCACGCGCGGTGGGCCGAGCGGCACGCGCGACTGGAGAAGGAGACCGAGCAGCTGCGCCAGCGGGTCCGGGCGACGACGCACTCGCTCGCGCGGGCGTTCGACCGGATCTGCGGTCTGCTCACCGAACGCGGCTATCTCGCCGATCCCGACGGCGAGACCGGCGAGACCGGCGAGGCGGTCGTGACCGACGAGGGGCGGCGGCTGTCGCGGCTGTGGGGCGAGTCCGACCTGCTCGCGGCCGAGTGCCTGCGACACGGCGGGTGGGAGGGCCTCGGGCCGGCCGAGCTGGCCGCGGTGGTGTCGTCGCTGGTCTACGAGTCGCGGCGGGACACCCCAGGCATGCCGAGGGTGCCCAGCGGGCCGGTGGCGGACGCTCTCGGCGACACCGTCCGGCTGTGGGCCGAACTCGAGGCCGACGAGCGCCGGTACCGGCTGGAGCGCACCAGGGAGCCCGACCTCGGCTTCGCCTGGCCGGTGCACCGCTGGGCGCGCGGGGAGTCGCTGTCGGCGGTGTTGACCACTGCACAGCAGAACGGCCATGAGCTCTCGGCCGGAGACTTCGTCCGGTGGTGCCGCCAGGTCGTCGACCTGCTCGATCAGGTGTCCGGCGTGGCCGGACGCAGCAGTGCGGTCGGGCGGGCCGCGGCAGACGCGGTGACCGCCGTTCGGCGGGGTGTGGTGTCCGCAGGGGAGGTCTGATCACCGGCACTGCCCGAGCCGCTGTCGCAGCCCTGCTTGTGCTTGGATCGGCGCAGCATCGCTCTACGCCAAGAGGTTTCCATGACCAACCCGAACGATCCGAGCGGCCCGCCCTACGGCGAGCAGCCAGATCCCACCCAGCCGCCGGCCGACCCCGGTCACTCGCCGGCGTCACCTCCGGCGTGGCAGCAACCACAACAGCAACAACCGCAGGAGTGGCCGCAGCAGCCGCCACCGGAGCAGCCGAACCAGGGTTGGGAGCAGCAGCCGGGGTGGGGTCAGCAACCTCCGCCACCGCCCGGCGGCTGGCCGCCACCCCAGCAGCCACCTGGACAGCAGCAGCCTCCGCAGCAGCCACCTGGACAGCAGCAGCCCCAGGGTGCCCAGGCGTGGGACCAGCCCACTCAGGCCATCGGGTGGAGCCAGCAGCCGCAGCAGCAAGCCTGGGAACAGCAGGCGCCGCAACCCACCCAAGTGTGGGGGCAGGCGCAGCAGCAGCCGTGGGGTCAGCAGCAGCAGAGCTGGCAGCCGCCCGGCTACCCGGGCGCAGATCCCGGCCGCACCCGCTCGCGCAGCACGCTGCCGCTGATCGTGATCGGCGGTGTGGTGCTCATCCTCGCCCTGGTCGGCGTGCTCGGGTTCGTCGCGCCGGGCTTCTTCGTCAAGAAGGTCTTCGACGCGAGCGCCGTACAGACCGGTGTCACGACCGTGCTGACCAACGACTACAAGCTCAGGGCCGTGTCCGGCGTGACCTGCCCGGCCCAGCAGGAGGTCACGCTGGGGGCGACGTTCACCTGCACGGCGAGCGTCGACGGCAGGAACCGCACCGTGCCGATCACGGTCAAGACCTCCGACGGCAGCTACGAGGTCGGTAGACCGACCTAGGACTCGGTGACCCGGCATGCTCAGGGGCATCCACCACCTCGGCCTGACGGTCCGGGACGTCGACGCGAGCGCGGCCTGGTACGTGGACGTGCTCGGGTTCCGGCGAGTCGGCGAGTTCTCCTCGCCTGACGGCGCGCGCCGCAAGGTGTTTCTCCGCCACGACGGCATACCGGCCCGGTTGGGGCTGACCCAGCATCGAGACGGCGGCCAGGACGTGTTCGACGAGACCCGCGTCGGCCTGGACCACCTGGCGTTCGCGGTGGCAGATCGCGCGGAACTGGATGCCTGGGCGGCGCGGCTGGCCGCCGCCGGGGTCGTCCACTCCGCGGTCACGCCGGCGAACTCAATCCCGGGCGGCGCCGTGCTCGTTCTTCGCGATCCGGACGGCATCCAGCTCGAGCTGTTCGCCGATCCTGAGCCCTAGCCCGCGTCGTCGGGGGAGATCGCCGCCCGCAGCCGGTCGACGGAGCCGGACAAGCCCCACCGCTCGCTGAGCTCCTCCAGCCGATCGGGGTCGGCCGGCGTCGAGGGCACGACGTCCGGCCGGCTCATCCGCACCGGCGCGTCCTTGGCCACCCGCACCACGGGCTCGATGACGCCCAGGTACTCCGCCGCGGCGGCCAGCTTGTTGCGCACCGGTGCGGTG
>JACDBJ010000248.1 GCA_013695005.1 Pseudonocardiales bacterium | reverse complement strand
GCGTTCGAGGTGTTCTGGGAGTCACCGACCTACAGCCACTGCAACTTCACCGCGCTGCCCGAGCTGCCGGTGGAGCGCGTGCAGCCGTGGGTCGAGCATCTGCTCGCGATGGACTGGGACAACGAGGCGCATCGGCCGATCCTGGAAATGGAGGGCCTGCGGCAATGGGTGCTGCCGCAGCTCGACGGGTACGCCTCGCTCTTCGAGGCGATCCACGAGCAGAAGATCCCCAGCCATTGGTGACCAACGGATGGGTGTTGGACCTGGTCGAACGCGTCGGCGCCGCAGCCCGGGGCGCCACGGTGTCCGTTGCGCTGGGCAGTGCCGACCCTGGCGATCCCGGCCGGCAGGCCGAGACGGTCGCCACCTGGTGTCGGCTGACCGGCAACGAGCTCGTCGAGGTGCGGGACGGCGTCGCTACCGTGCGGCGGGGACGCAGCCCCGACCCACTCGCCGAGCTTGACCCCGGCCAGCTGCCCGGCACCCGCCTGTGGATGTACACCAACTTCGACTGCAACCTCGCGTGTGACTACTGCTGCGCTCGGTCCTCGCCGCGGGCAGCCCGCCGGGAACTGGGACGTGACCGGGTCCGACAGCTTGCGGCCGAAGCCGTCGACGCCGGGGTCACGGAGCTGATCCTCACCGGCGGTGAACCGTTCCTGCTGCCCGACATCGGCGAGCTCGTCGCCGCCTGCACCACGCTGCTGCCCACGACGCTACTGACCAACGGCATGTTGTTCCGCGGCCGCCGGCTGGACGCGCTGCGAGGCATGGACCGGACGCGGCTGGCCGTGCAGGTCAGCCTCGACTCGGCCACCTCCGAGGCGCACGACCGGCACCGTGGTCGCGGGTCGTGGGACCGTGCGGTCAGCGGGATCCACACCGCTCGCGCCGAGGGGTTTCGGGTCAAGGTCGCCGCCACCCTGCCGCCTGGCCAGAGCCATGAGCTGGACCCGTTCCACGACTTCCTCGACACGCTCGGCATCGCCCGAGATGACCAGGTCATCCGCGCCTTGGCCCACCAAGGATTCGCCGAGCACGGACTTGAGCTCACGGTCGAGTCGCTGATCCCCGAGGTCACCGTCACCGCCGACGGCGTCTACTGGCACCCGGTCAGCGCCAACGACCCCGACCAGCTGGTCACCCGCGAGCTGTTCCCGCTCGGTGCCGCCATCACCGAGGTCCGGCGACGCTTCGCCGAGCAGCGCGCCCGCGCCACTGCGGCGGCGCAGTGGTTCCCCTGCGCCTGACGGCGCAGCGCCCGACGACGGCGCCAGCCCCAGGTTGCCGGAATACCCAATGACCTTCTGCGTGTGACCTGCGGCAGGCGGTGCGTGGCGTTAGCGGTTCAACGCCTGGACGAACGCTGCTCGCCCTGCGATGGCGGCCGTGAATGCGGTGAAGGACAGTTCCTCGTCGGGTTGGTCGACTCGACTGTCGGGTTCGCGCGACGAGGTGACAAAACAGGCGGCGTCGTAAAGCCGTTCTCTCACGAGTCGACGACACAGGATGCGATAGCGGTCCTTGTAGGAGGTACCCTCGAAGATGCTTTCGGCGGGGAACAGACTGCGTGCGACGCGGACTGGGGTTGTAGATCTTGGTTCTTCCTCGAGCAGGAAGATGTACCCCAGCCAGGGTCGCACTGCGCCGAAGGTGCCTTCCTCGTAGGCCCGCCAGACATCGACCGCGTTGCCGATGGCTTCCTCGGTCCGGTTATTGAAGTTGTTGCCGAAGGACGGGCCGACCTGAGACTTCAGCTCGATAGCCGCGACGAGGCGATTGTTGGAGACGACAACCAGGTCCCACTTCTTCGTCGGTCGGTAATAGCCGGGAAGCTCGATCCCGGCAGTGCGCTTGACATCTGAGCGTTGGAATCCAGCGGCCACGAACACGTCTTCGAGCAGTTGTGCGAGGCCGTCGAGGTGGCCCCCGCCGGTGACGGCTCCTCGGGTTCCGGCGTCGAGCCTGCCGCTGGCCAGCTGCTTGGCGGCCTGTGACTCACGAACGTCCCAGTAACTGCGGACGGCGCGCTCGAAACCTTCAGTGTTCACGACGACCTAGTTGGGGAGGGTGTCGAGGCGATAGATGCGCAATGCGACCTCAGTCGCCGCATCGACGTCGCGGGTGCGGAAGGCATCGGCCAGTGCGGTGGCGTCCTGGCCGGACACGTCGTTGAGGTGGGGCACGCGGATACGGCGCAGGTATTGGGCTTGGAAGCGCAACGTGCCGCCACGCATCTTGACGCAGTAAGCCTCGACAAACGCAGTCGCCACACGCGAGAGAAGCAGCCCTCCTAGCACCTCTAGGTTCCACGACCCCGATGTGACGAAGTACAGGTTGTGGTGCGGATATGTCTCACCGTGGTCGAGCACCGGGTGCATCGTCATACGCATGTCGGGGATGACTAGCTTGGGTGTCGCGGTGAGTCCATGGGCGATTCGGTCGATGGTGCGGTACCAGCTCTTCGGCTGTCGCCCGGCCACGTTGCGCCTGCGCAGCGCACCGGAGTTGGCACGGTAGTAGTCGGCGAGTCGCGGGAAGTCGTACAGATTGATCAGACCTTGCTCGTCCCACGGATTGACGAGGTAGTGGCCCGACCACCTCGTGCGTCCCGAGGTGATGTCGGAGACCATCAGCAAGGGAAGCAGCCGATCGGGCTCCACCAGGCTGTCGTCGGTCGTGATGAACACGCCGTCTGCTCCGCTAGCGACGCCGATTCCCACTCTGGTTCTGGTAGCAGAGTCTTCCAGGGGCGGGAAGTGGTCCGTCAGGTACTCGATCATTGCCAGTCGTGCTGGGCTGCCAGTCGGCCATGACTCGTCACCGGCGAACCAATGCGGCAGACGGGAGGCCTCGAAGCTGGCTGACGTATACGTCTCCGCGTTCTCGCTACGCAGGTACTGCAGAAATTCAGGTGTGTCAGTTGCGTCGAAACCGGAGACAGTGTCGGCGACAACGGCACCGCCTTGGCGCTGCCGAGACAGGACGGTGATAGCCGGGTAAGCAGACACCTGGGCCTCGAATGCGTCGACATCGTGCATGGTGATGGAGACGTCGAGGCTGAACTTGTCGGCGATGAACTCGCGCAGATGGCGCCCGTACTGGTTTCGCATCCAGCGGTCAGCACAGATAAACCCGATACGTCCCCCGGGTCGGAGGGCACACAGAGCCCGTTCGAAGAAGCCCACGTAGATGTCGCTGCGACCGGTCATGGTCTGGCACGCGCGTCGGTAGGCCTGCATGCGAGCCTCCGGCACGTCCTCGAGCCGCAGATACGGCGGGTTACCAACCACGACATCAACGTCGTCGGCCAGCACGGGTTGGAGCAGGAAGTCGGCGACCTGCACCCACTCGGAGGTCACCGCCTGCACGTCGGCGCGGTCCCACCCGTCCTCGATCAGGATCTCGGTCATAAGGCCGCGCGCTGCGTTGACGTTGCGTGGTAACAGGTCACATGCCCGTACTGCGTCTTTGGCATCAGTGATCCGTCTCCCCCGCACGCGGCACGAAGTGCTCAGACGGGACACAAGCGGACCGAGGAAGGCGCCCGTTCCACAGGCGGGCTCGAGCACGACCAACTCAGCCAGATCACGGTCGCTGGTGTAGTCGACGAGATCAAGGATGAGCTCCACAACCCAGGAGCGGGTGAAGACCTCGCCGTGCTCAGCTGTGGAGTTAACCAACTCCCCTAGAGTATCGACAGCAGTGGGTGGTCGGGGCAGCAGAGCAAGCTGGTCGTCCAACCCCGGCCGCCAGGCACCCGCCTCCATCGCCATTCGCGCGACGGTACCGACAAGTCCTGACAGTCTCCGCTAGGGATGCGTCAGCCGCGCGGCGTCGGATTTGCCGGCTCATCCGCGCCGTGGCGCACAGGCGTCGCCGGGCACGGACTCCCCATGCGCCAGCCAACCGCAGCATCGGACCGGGTCGGTCAACGCGGCGGCGGGTCGAACAGCTGGACGGTCCCGTCGCTGGCGCTGGCGACGAACACCCGGCCGGTGCCGCTGTCCACGGCCACGGTGTTTGGTTGCCGGACCGTCGGCACCCGGACTGCCTCCGTCGGGGTACCGGTGCCCAGGTCGAGGCCGACCAGCTCGTTGCGGTCGGTGAGGGTGATCCAGAGCCGGTCGCGGACTTGGTCGTAGGTAATGCCGTAGGGCCGACCGGGTAGCGGCGTGCTGGCGCGCAGCAGCGGCTGGCCAGCGAGCTCGTAGGTCAGCAGCGCGTCCCCGCGGGTGTCGGTGACCAGCAGCCGGCCGCGCTTGTCGGCCACGAGGTGGGTGGGGCCGTCCCCGGCCGGCAGCCGCGCGAGCTGGCTGCGGGCCGCGGCGTCGTACACGGTCAGGGTCGCGTCCCGGACGTCGATCATCCCGACCAGGTTGCCGGCCGCCGCGAGACCGCCCGGCTGGCTCGGCTCGTCGAAGACCTGCACGACCCGGTCCCCGTCGAGCACGGAGACCGTCCCGCCGAACTCGTCGGCCACGAACACCAGCCCATTCGCCGCCGCGGTGGCATCGTGCGGGCCGTCACCCGTCCCGACCCGGCTGGGCACCCCGCCTCCTGGCAGCGCCACCCGAAACAGCTGGTCGGCCTCCTCGACGGGCACCAGCACCGGGCCGCCCGCCGCAGCGAGCTGGAGGTGGCGCACGACGCCGGGTAGTGGCACCTCGGTACGCACGGCGCCGGCCACCCCATCGAGCAGGACCAGCC
>JACDBJ010000200.1 GCA_013695005.1 Pseudonocardiales bacterium | reverse complement strand
CTTGGCGGCATCGGCGAGATCGGCCGCAACATGACGGTCTTCGAGCATGCCGACCGGCTGCTGATCGTCGACTGCGGCGTGCTGTTCCCGGCCGAGGACTCCCCAGGCGTCGACCTGATCCTGCCGGACTTCCGCGCCATCGAGAACCGCCTGGACGAGGTCGAGGCCCTGGTGCTCACGCACGGCCACGAGGACCACATCGGCGCGGTGCCGTTCCTGCTGCGGCTGCGGCCCGACCTGCCGATCGTCGGCTCGCGGTTCACGAACGCGCTGGTCGCCGCCAAGTGCAAGGAGCACCGGCTCACGCCGCACCTGCGGGAGGTCAAGGAGGGCGACCGCACCCGGCACGGCGTGTTCAACTGCGAGTTCTTCGCGGTCAACCACTCCATCCCCGACGCGCTCGCGGTCGCCATCCGCACCCCGGCCGGCCTGGTGCTGCACACCGGTGACGTCAAGCTCGACCAGCTGCCGCTGGACGGGAGGCTGACCGACCTCGCCGGGTTCTCCCGGCTCGGCGACGAGGGCGTCGACCTGCTGCTCATCGACTCCACGAACGCCGACGTGCCGGGGTTCGTCGCGTCCGAGCGCGAGATCGGGCCCGTGCTGGACACGGTGTTCCACCGCTCCGCGCAGCGGATCATCATGGCGTGCTTCGCGAGCCACGTACACCGCGTGCAGCAGGTGATGGACACCGCGACGCTGCACGGTCGAAAGGTGTGCCTGACCGGCCGGTCGATGGTGCGCAACATGGGGGTCGCCGCCGAGCTCGGCCTGCTGCACATCCCCGACGGCCTGCTCGTCGACCTCGACGACGCGCTGGAGCTGCCCGACAAGGACGTGGTCTTGATCTCCACCGGGTCGCAGGGTGAGCCGCTGTCGGCGCTGTCGCGGATGGCGCGCGGCGAGCACCGCCAGGTCCGAATCAAGGCGGGCGACACCGTGATCCTCGCGTCGTCGTTGATCCCCGGCAACGAGACAGCGGTGTTCAAGGTCATCAACGGGCTGACCAAGCTCGGGGCCACCGTGGTGCACCAGGGCACCGCCAAGGTGCACGTGTCCGGCCACTCGCCGGCCGGTGAGCTGCTGTTCATGTACAACGCGATCCGGCCCAGCAACGTGATGCCGGTGCACGGCGAGTGGCGCCACCTCAAGGCGAGCGGCGAGCTGGCCGTGCGCACGGGGGTTCCGCAGGACGCCGTGGTGCTGGCCGAAGACGGCGTGGTGGTCGACCTCGTGGACGGCAAGGCGTCCATCAGCGGCCGCGTCGAGGTCGGCCGGGTCTATGTCGACGGCCTTGCGGTCGGCGACGTGGGGGAGACGACGCTGGGCGACCGGCTGGTGCTCGGCGACGCCGGGTTCATCGCGATCACGATCCCGATCGACGCCGCCACCGGGCGCGCGGTCGCGCCACCGACGATCTCCGGCCGCGGGTTCTCCGACGACCCCAAGGCGCTGGACGCGGTGGTGCCGCTGGTGGAGATGGAGCTGTCGCGCACCGAGGCCGAGGGCATCACCGACACCCACCTGATCGCGCAGGCGGTGCGCCGCGTGGTGGGTCGGTGGGTCGGCGACACCTACCGCCGCCGGCCGATGATCGTCCCCACGGTCATCCCGCTCTGATCACTCGTTAGGCCAGGAAGCGACGTCCCCGTTGCGAGATCGTGACGCGCAGGTTTCACTTAATCGATTCGCAACCCTGTTCTGCGCTGGTTGAACTATGTATGTTGTGGCTCACAACTTATTCGGCGACGAGGGCTTGCGGCCCTGGGGTCGTCTGTGGAACATAGCGAAAGGATCAACCATGGGTAGGACCCGACTTGGCCTCGTCGCCGCGGGTGCCAGCCTCGTGCTCGCTCTGACGGCATGTGGCTCCAACACCTCCTCGGGAGGTTCCGCCACGTCCGGCGCGAGCGGCGGCGGCGTCAAGGTAGGCGTGATCCTGCCGGAGACCGCCACCTCGGCCCGGTACGAGAGCTTCGACAAGCCCCTGCTGGACAAGGCGATGCGCGCGGAGGGCCTCGACCCCGACATCCAGAACGCTCAGGGTGACGTCCAGAAGTTCTCCACGCTCGCCGACGGCATGATCAACAACGGCGTCAAGGTGCTGGTGCTCGACGCGCCGAACAGCGAGGTCGGCTCTGCGGTGGCCAAGAAGGCTCAGGCCGCCGGCATCCCGACCATCGACTACGACCGGCTGAACCTCGGCGGGACGTCGGAGTACTACGTCTCCTTCGACAACGTGAAGGTCGGCGAGCTGCAGGGC
>JACDBJ010000085.1 GCA_013695005.1 Pseudonocardiales bacterium | reverse complement strand
TGCTGAGCCTCGGGGCACGTCGTGTCGACGTCGGCCAGCAACCCGATGTCAGCTGGGTCGTCCTCAGCGACCCGGAGGGCAACGAGTTCTGCCTGCTCTCACGGTCGGTTCAGGAGGTCTAGCCCTGCGTCCAATCGTGTCCCGTGAACGATCGGGTTGCGGGGCCCCGGGCTCAATCATCTCCATAGGCCAACGAGCCGATCTCGATGAATTCGGCCGCGATGCGCTCGTCGCAACGCTCATCGAGTTCGCTCGGAAGCGTCGGAACGCATCCAGTTGCGGTAGCGGCCCTGGCAGGTTCGCTCCGAGCGCGATGTCTACGAAGGTGAGATTGTCCTCACGCTGGAAGGTCGCGTACCGCAGCCCGTCCGGTTGAGCGGTATTCAGCTCCTCGAAGACCGCGTAACCAGGTGCAGGTTGCGCTCCAGCTGCTCGGGCTTGACCTTGTAGCGGATCATCAGCCGGTCCATGGTCAGCTCGTCGAGCCTGTCGCCGGGACGGGTTCCGGCCCAGCAAAGACGTCGGGCCGGCCGTGCGGGGCGGCGGGGCGCATCGAGCGCAGCGCCCGCGACCAGGCCGCGATCTCGGTCAGCATGGTGGACAGGGTGTGCTCCTGATCCTCGCTCGGTGAGAGAACCCCTGCAGCGGTCGGGTCCGTCGGGTCGAAGCCGGTGAAGTCGAACTCGGTGAACACCGACAACGCGACCTGGGTGGGCACGACCACGGCCCGTACCTCGGCCAGGATCAGGCGCAGGTGGTCGACGGCGCGAGTCCCGCCGTGCACGCCGTAGCTCACCAGCCCGGCTGCCTTATCGCCCCACTCGGCGTACAGGAAGTCAATCGCGTTTTTCAACGCCGCCGCGACCGAGTGGTTGTACTCCGGGGTGACGAACACGAACGCATCGAATGAGCTGATCACCGCCGCCCACCGGTGGGTGTGCGGGTTGCGGTAGTCGCCGAACATCGCCGGCACGGGCTCGTCAAGCAGCGGCAGCCCCTGCTCGGCCAGGTCGATCACCTCGACGCTCGCCTGCCCGGCGGTCACCGCGGCGTGCCGGGAGGCGAGGTCCTCGACCCACCGCCCGACTGCCGCTCCGCGGCGGCCGGGACGGGTGCTTCCCACGATGACGCCGATCCGCGTCATCGGCTCTCGTGCTCTCGAGTTCGTCATGACGATGATCGTCGGACCGGTTCGCCGGCGGAGGGAGACCGCCGCAAGGCTGGCCCCATCAGGGCCACCCACCGGACCGCGGGGGTTGGCAGACTGCAGAGGTGATGGACGGGGAGCTCGGCGCATTCCTGCGCAGCCGCCGCGAAGCCCTCAGCCCGACCGAGGTCGGCCTACCCGCGGCCTCCCGACGGCGCACGCCGGGCCTGCGCCGTGCCGAGCTGGCCACGCTGGCCCAGGTCAGCGTGGAGTACCTGACCCGCATCGAGCAGGGTCGCGACACCCGCCCATCGACCCAGATCCTCGCCGCGCTGGCCGACGCCCTACGGCTCAGCGACGCCGACCGCGACTACCTCCATCAACTCGCGGTCCTCAGCCACGGCACCGAGCTGTGCGCCCACGCCAGGCCCACGGCCGCCCTCACGGTCCGCCCCACCGTGCAGACCGTGCTCGACCACCTCGGCAACACCCCGGCCGTCGTCATCAACCATCTCTCCGACCTCCTGGCCTGGAACCACGGCTTCGAGCGGTTGACCCGCCCGCTGGGCATCCTCGACGGTGACCGGCCGAACCTGTTGTGGTTCACGCTCACCCACGAACGCGCCCGCGACGCCTTCCCCGACTGGGATGACGTGGCCGACCAGCAGGTCGCCGACCTCCACGAGCTGCGACGCGGCGACCCCGGCACCGACGCCTTCGCCGACCGCCTGGCGCGAAGCATTGGTACTCCGTTCACCCACCGGTGGGAACGCCGCCCACTCGCGGGCCCCCGCACCGGAGTCCGAGCGTTCGCCCACCCGGAGGTCGGCGTGCTGCGCCTGGCCTTCGAGACCCTCGAACTTGCCGATCTCGACCACCAGCGGCTGCTGATCTACCTTCCCGCCGACGCAGCCACCGCGGTCGGCCTCGACCGCCTCGCCGGTCGCCAGCCCGGCGCTCTGCGCTCGATCACCAGCTGAGCTCGGGGGCCGACCCGGCCAGTGGACCAGATCGAGGGCTTCGATAGCCGGAAGCTCTGGGCGAGATGTTGCGGTGATCGACAGCCTGACCGCGAACCGCGTCCCGAAACCCGTTCGGTTACCGGGACGCGTGCCGTTGGAGCTGCTGTCCGGTGCGGTAGAGCTGGGTCAGCAGGGGGCGCAGGTGCTCGCCTGCCCTGGTGAGGGAGTAGGTGCTGCGGGTGGGGAAGGCCTTCTGCTCCTGACGGTCAATGAGTCCCTCTCGTCGCAGGTGGGCGAGTCGGTCGGCGAGGACCTTGTCGCTTAGCGACGGCAGCCCGGTGCGGAGCTGTCCAAACGAGCGCGGGCCATGCATCAGGTCGCGCAGCAGCAGGGTGGTCCATCTGCCGCTGATCGCGTGCAGTGCAATCTCCACCGGGCAGTCCGGCTCGGGACGCCTGGTCTGACCTCGGTGGTCCGGGACAAGTTCGCGGTCCCACTGGCCACTATCCGTTTGGTAAGCGGCGCATTCGCCCGCTTCTCTGTCGGGATGAGCGACGACGTCGGCAGTCATGACACCAGAATCACACTTGCTACCGATGCCGCGCAGCATCCCGAGGTGTTTGCTGTGGCGTTCAACAGCGGTGACGCCGCGGCGCTGGAGTCGGTGTACGAGGACCTGGGCGTCCTGGTACCCGAGCCCGGACAACCTGTGACCGGGTTGGACCGGGCCGCCGCCAATGCCCGCTTTCAAAGTCTGGGCCTACCTATCGAAGTGCGACCCCGCCACGTCTACGTCGCCGACGACATTGCCCTGCTCATCGTCGACTGGACGATTGGCGGCACCGGTCGCGACGGGGCGCCGGTTCACCTTCGAGGCACCGCCGCCGACGTCGTCCGCCGGGGGCCGGAAGGCACATGGCGATACATCATCGACAATCCCTTCGGCACCGACTGATCCGGCACGCCTTCACTGGCCGGCCTCTCGACTGCCGAACGGCTTGCGGCGATCACCTAACCTATGCGCAGTTGGAGCTCCATCTCTTGATCAGCCTCTCGCAAGCGGATCCCCTGTTGGCACAGGTCGTGATCTTCGATGGGCGCGGTCCTCGACGTTGCTCGACGCCCCGGAGGAGGTTCCTTGGGTTCTCGCGGTGATCGCAACACCTGACTGATTTGAGGTGTTGATCATCCGGTTCGCT
>JACDBJ010000147.1 GCA_013695005.1 Pseudonocardiales bacterium | reverse complement strand
GAGCCGGCGCAGTGCGACACGTTCTCCCGTGGGGTGCAGCTCTAGGCCCGCTAGACACCGAGCAGTGGGCGGCAGGCGTCGAGGCCCTCCACCTGCAGTGTCCACTCTGGACGGTGAGCGTCGAAGTCCGCACGCCGCACGAGCAGGCGCGCCTCGGTGGCGCGTTCCCCGGGTCGACGCACGGTCGTGCGGGTGCCGTCGGGCTGGTAGCCGAGCTTGCGTGAGACTCCGGCCGACGCCGGGTTGTCGGTGAAGGCACCCGACCGGGCCTGCTCGGCGCCGAGGTGGTCGAAGGCGAGCGCCAGCACCGCGGCGCGCATCTCGGTGCCGTAGCCGCGGCCCTGGTGGCGCTGGCCGAGCCACGAGCCGGTGTGTACCTCGCGGGTCACGGCGAAGTCGTCGCCCTTGAGCCCCTGGATGCCGATGACACGGCCGTCCACCCGGATTAGGAAGTGCACGCTCCACGCGTCCGGTCGCAGTGCTGCCCGCAGGCCCCAGAAGAACTGGACGGTGTTGCGACCGAGGTCGGCCGGGTCGGCGTCGGTCCACGGCTGGCCGAAGGGCATCTGCTCCGGTGGGTGGACGCCCTGGTAGGCCACCGCGGCCAGCTCCAACAGCCCGGCGTCGTCGTCCGGACGCAGCTCCAGCCGGGGCGTGCGCAGCACGAGGTGCCGCAGCGGCCACGGGTCGGGATGGGTGCTCACCGGCTGATCGTCGCGCGAGCGGGCGGTCCGGGCCATCGGTTTGCGCGCCCGAGCGGGAGGCGTCGGCCGTGGGTAGCGTGCCGGCCGTGTACGCGATCACGGTGCAAGAGCCGGGCGGCCCGGACGTCCTGGAGTGGACCGAGCGTCCCGATCCGACGCCCGGGGCGGGCGAGGTCCTGATTGACGTCGCGGCCACCGCGGTCAACCGGGCCGACCTGCTGCAGCGTCAGGGTCACTACCCGCCGCCGCCGGGGTCCTCGGAGATCATCGGGTTGGAGTGCTCAGGACGCATCGCGCAGCTCGGACCAGGCACGCAGAGCAGCGGCTTCCAGGTCGGCGACGAGGTGTGCGCGTTGCTGTCCGGCGGCGGCTACGCCGAGCGGGTCGCGGTGCCGGCCGCGCAGGTGCTGCCGGTGCCGCCTGGCTTCAGCCTCGTCGACGCCGGTGGGCTGGCCGAGATCGCCAACACGGTGTGGTCGAACCTCGTCGGCGTCGCGCACCTGCAGCCGGGCGAGATCGTGCTGATCAACGGCGGCAGTGGCGGTGTGGGCACCCACGCCATCCAGGTGGCGCGCGCGCTCGGCGCGAGGGTCGCCACGACGGCCGGCAGCCCCGAGCGGCTGGAGCGCTGCCGCGAGCTGGGCGCCGACATCGTGATCGACTATCACGACGACGTCCCGACGCTGCTGCGCGAGGCCACCGCCGGCCACGGCGCCGACGTCATCCTCGACAACATGGGGGCGTCCCAGCTCCGCGCCAACGTCGACATGCTCGCCGCGGATGGTCGGCTGGTGGTCATCGGGATGCAGGGCGGCGCCCGAGCCGAGATCGACATCGGCGCGCTGCTGCGCAAGCGCGGCACCCTCGCGGCCACCACCCTGCGCTACCGCCCGGCAGACGGCCCCGCGGGCAAGGCCGCCGTGGTGGCGGCCACCCGGCAAGGGCTCTGGCCGCTGATCGCCGACGGCAAGGTCAAACCAGTCGTGCACGCCACCATCGGGCTGGACAAGGCCGCCGACGCGCACCGGCTGGTGGAGGCCGGCGGAGTGGTCGGCAAAGTGCTGCTCGTCCCGCCGGGCCGGGACTGACGCGCCGGCCACGTCAAGATCGCAGCGAGCGGCACTCCAGTGTCGTCGCGACAGCAGTGATGTGGCGCTCGGTGTGATCTTGGGCGGAGCTCCGGCGCGACAACTAGCCGAGCTGCGACACCGCCGTCACCAGCGCGTCGATCTCGCCGCGCGTCGTGTAGTGCGCCAGCCCGATGCGGACCACCCCGCCCACCTCGGAGCTGCCCAGCTGCGCCAACACGCCCTGGTCACCGGCGTCGGCGAACGCGCAAACGGCACGCTGCGCTAGATGCTCCGCGATGTCGTTGGCCTTGACGTCAGAGTGGGTAAAGGACAGCAGGGGCACCCGCCGCTCGGGGTTGCCCACGACGGTCACGCCGCGCAGCGCGCTCAGCTCGAGCAGCAGCTCGGCAAGCAACCCGGACTGGTGCAGCTGCACCGCGCTCATCGAGGCGAGCACCCGCTCGCGCCGGGTGCCGGTCGCCGTGGTGTCCAGCCCGGCGAGGTGATCCACCGAGGCGATCAACCCCGCCAGCAGCGGGTAGGAGTGCGGACCGAGCTCCAGCCGGTGCGGCCCGCGCGCGTCGTTCTCCAGCGAGCACGAGGGCAGCCGGTCCAGCAGCGCGGGGTTGCGGAACACGAGCGCGCCGACCGGCGGGCCGCCCCACGCCGTCGCGGACAGCGCCATCACGTCGGCGCCGAGGGTGTCGATGTCCTGCGGCTCGAACGGCGTGGCCATGGAGGCGTCGACGACCGTCAGCGCCCCGTGCTCACGCGCCAGCTTGGCGACCGCGGCAACGTCCGGGCAGGTGCCGACCGTCGCCGACGCGGCGGTGATCGCCACCAGCCGCGTTGGGTGGCCGACCAGCTCGCGGAACTGCCAGCTCGGCAGCTCACAGTTGTCGATCTCGATCTCCGCCCAGCGCACCTCGACCCCGCGGGCCTGGGCGCAGTGCAGCCACGGCGTCACGTTCGCGCAGTCGTCCAACCTGGTCAGCACGATCTCGTCGCCGAGGTTCCACGTCTCGCTGAGCGCCTCGGCCAGCCTGCGCAGCATCACCTCCGCACCGGGACCGAGGACGACCCCGCGCGGATCCGCGCCAACCAGGTCCGCCATCGACTGCCGGGCGGCGTCTTCGATCACCTCGGCGCGTCGTGACGCCGGGAACACCCCACCGGTGGCCGACACCGGCGCCCGCATCACGGTCGAGACGACCAGCGTGACCTGCTCCGGTGTCAACATGCCCACCGCCGAGTCCAGGTGTGCCCAACCGTCGCCGACCGCGGGGATCAACCCCCGTACTCGGCCGACGTCGAAGGGCATCACGAGAGCGTAACGGCGCGAGCAATGTTGATCTACGCCGCGCTCGACCCTGACTCGCGTGCCCGCGAACCGGGGGCCACTATGGGTTCCATGAGTCAGCCGAACGAGAGCCAAGCGGACGGCGAGCAGCAGGTGATGGTGATCGGCCCCGACGGCACGCCGGTCGGGATGACCACCGTTCCGCGCTCCGACGACGATGACGACCAGTCGGTGGCCGGGATGGTGGAACAGCCGGCCAAGGTCATGCGGATCGGCACGATGATCAAGCAGCTGCTGGAGGAGGTCCGGGCGGCGCCGCTGGACGAGGCGTCGCGCAACCGGCTGCGCGAGATCCACAAGAGCTCGATCCGCGAGCTCGAGCAAGGACTGGCGCCGGAGCTGCGCGATGAGCTGGAGCGGTTGACCCTGCCCTTCTCCGACGAGAGCACCCCGTCTGATTCCGAGCTGCGCATCGCGCAGGCGCAGCTGGTCGGCTGGTTGGAGGGGCTGTTCCACGGCATTCAGACAGCGCTGTTCGCCCAACAGATGGCGGCGCGCTCGCAGCTGGAGCAGATGCGCCGCGGCCTCCCGCCGGGCATGTCGGCCCCACCCGGCATGCCTGGACAACCCGGTCAGCAGCCGCCTGACGGGATGGGTCGGGGCACCGGCCAGTACCTCTGAGACGCCTGAGGGCGCCCCTGACCTGCGCCTATCCACTCCGGTCGCAGCAGGGGCGGCCGTGCGGCCCATCGTCACCCGACCGGTACGCTTTCGCTGATGCCGCCCACCTCGCCGACCACCGGCGCAACTACAGGAGTGACCGCGGCCGCCGCGGCACCATCCCGTAGCTGGCAGCGGGCCTTCGCCGACCTCGCCGACGGTTGGCGGCAACGGCCGCTGTGGGGCTATCTGGGCTGGCAGGACATCAAGCAGCGCTACCGGCGTTCGGTGCTCGGGCCGCTGTGGATCAGCATCAGCATGGCCGTCATCGCCGTGGCTCTGGGCGTGCTCTACGGCGCGCTGTTCCAGCAGCCGATCGAGGAGTTCCTGCCCTACCTCGCCACCGGGCTGCTGATCTGGAACTTCATCTCCGGCTGCATCCTCGACGGCAGCGAGGTCTTCATCGACAACGAAGGCCTCATCAAGCACCTGGCCGCCCCGCTGAGCGTGCACATCTACCGGCTCATCTGGCGTCAGGCGATCTTCTTCGCGCACAACTTCGTGATCTGGGTGATCCTGTTCTTGATCTTCCGGTGGCAGCTGGACTGGACGTTCCTGCTGGTCATCCCGGCGATCCTGCTGCTGGTGATCAACGGGACGTGGTTGGCGCTCGTCGTCGGCATCGTCTCCACACGGTTCCGCGACCTCCCACCGGTCATCGCCGCGCTGACCCAGCTGCTGTTCTTCGTCACGCCGATCGTCTGGAACTACGACATCTTCGCCGCCAACCCCGACGTCGCCGAACGCGCTCGGCTGGCCGAGCTGAACCCGGTCATGCACTTCGTCGAGATCGTGCGCCGGCCGCTGCTGGGTGATCCCGAGGTGCTGCGACACTGGATCGTCGCCATCGCGATCACCCTGGTGGGTTGGGGAGTGGCGTTACTGTTCATGCGGAACTACCGGGCCCGCGTGGCCTACTGGGTGTGAGCGTCGATGGCCAGCATTGAGATCGACAAGGCCTGCGTCGACTTCCCGATCTTCGACGCCAAGAGTCGTTCGCTGAAGAAGGCCGTCCTGGGCGCAGCCGGCGGAAAGATCGGCACCGAGGGACGGGTACCGATCATCGAGGCGCTGCGCGAAATCACCCTGTCGCTGGGCCAAGGCGACCGCGTCGCCCTGGTGGGGCACAACGGCGCGGGCAAGTCGACGCTGCTACGGCTGATGTCGGGAATCTACGAGCCGACGCGCGGCCGCGCCGCGATCGTCGGCAAGGTCGCGCCGGTCTTCGACCTCGGCGTCGGTATGGACCCCGAGGTGTCCGGCTACGACAACATCATGGTCCGCGGGCTGTTCCTCGGGATGACGCGCAGGCAGATGGAGGAGCGGGTCGACGACATCGCCGAGTTCACCGAGCTCGGCGACTACCTCTCGATGCCGATGCGCACCTACTCCACCGGGATGCGCGTCCGGCTCGCGCTGGGCGTCGTGACGTCGATCGACCCGGAGATCCTGCTGCTCGACGAGGGCATCGGGGCCGTCGACGCGTCCTTCCTGGAGAAGGCGCGCGAGCGGTTCCACGCGCTCGTCGCCCGGTCCGGGATCCTCGTGTTCGCCAGCCACGCCGAGGGGATGCTCGCCGAGCTGTGCGACACCGCGATCTGGCTCGACCACGGCCAGATCCGCGATCGCGGGCCGCTGCACGACGTGCTCGCCCACTACAAGGGCCGCGATTCCGACGAGCCACCGGCGCAGGCTCCGGTCGAGGCGGAATCCCGGTGAGCTCGCCGCTGCCACCCGACTCGGTGGTTGCGGTGGTGGTCACCCGGCACCGTGCGTCCTCGCTCGTCGACTCGCTGGCCGCGATCGCCAAGCAGAGCCACGCCGTCGCGCACCTGATCGTCGTCGACAACGGCCCTGACCAGCCGGTGCGTGACGTCGTCGAGGCCAGCGGGGTACCGCACAGCTACCTGCCGTCGTGGCACAACCTCGGCGGCGCGGGCGGGTTCGCGCTCGGCATGCTGCACGCGCTGGCGCTGGGGGCGGACTGGGTGTGGCTGGCCGACGACGACGGCAGGGCAGCCGACGAGACCGTGTTGGCGACGCTGCTCGACTGCGCTCAGCGGCACCGGCTGGCCGCGGTCTCGCCAGTCGTGGCGGATGCGTCCGACGTCGACCGGCTCGCCTTCCCGCTGCGACGCGGGCTGACCTGGCACCGGCGTCGCGAGGCTCTCGGCGACACCGACCTGCTGCCCGGCATCGCCTCCTTCTTCAACGGCGCCCTGTTCCGGGCGTCCACTTTGGACGCCATCGGCGTGCCTGACCTGCGGCTTTTCGTCCGCGGCGACGAGGTGGAGCTGCACCGCAGGATGGTGCGCTCCGGGCTGCCGTTCGGCACCTGCCTGCGGGCGGCGTACCTGCATCCGGACGGTTCGGCGGAGTTCAAGCCGATGCTGGGCGGGCGGCTGCACGCCCAGGACCCGGCCGACCCCGTGAAGCGGTACTACACCTACCGCAACCGCGGCTACCTGATGAGTCAGCCCGGGATGCGCCGGATCGGGCTGCTGGAGCTTCCGCGGTTCGCCTGGTACTTCCTGGTGACCCGCCGCGACCCGCGCGGGTTCGCCGAGTGGCTGCGCCTGGTCCGCCTCGGCCGCCGCGAGCACTTCGGCCCCCCGCCGACCTAGCCCCGCGAGTTGCGCACCCTGCACAAGCGAGTTGCGCACTCCGCACCGGCGAGTTGCGCGTTCCGCACCGGCGAGTTGCGCGTTCCGCATCGGCGAGTTGCGCGTTCCGGATCATGCGCGTCAGCTCGACGGTGCCTGACGCAGCGTCAACACGGAGATCTCGCTCGGCGCGAAGATCCGGAACGGTGTCCCCCAGTAGCCCGTGCCGCGGCTGATGTAGTGCTGGGTGCGCTCGCCGTGCCGGTGCAGGCTGGCCCAGGCGGGTTGGTCGACCTTGGTCAGGTAGTGGAACGGCCACATCTGGCCGCCGTGGGTGTGCCCCGAGACCTGCAGATCTACCCCGGCCGGCGCGGCCACCGTGACCTGCTTGGGCTGATGCGCAGCAGCCGGACCGGCAAGCGCGGCTCGGCATCGCCGAGGGCGGTCGACAGGTTCGCACCGTGACCCGCGAGGCCGGACCCCGCCGCGGTGGCGTCGTCGATACCCGCCACGACCAGCCGGTCACCGCCGCGCTCGATCACCAGCTCCCGGTTGTGCAGCGTCGTCCAGCCGATGTCGGCCATGTGGTTGAGCCAGCCTTGCGCGTCGGAGAAGTACTCGTGGTTGCCGGTGATGTAGACCCGCGCGTCCGTCGCCTTCACCTCGGCCAGCGGCTCGACCTGGTCTCGGCGCGCGGTCACACTCCCGTCGGCCAGGTCGCCGAGGTGACACACGACGTCGGGTCGGAGCTCGTCACCACGTCGACCACCCGCTCCAACCAGGCGTTGCGGTCGAACGGCCCGAGGTGCGTGTCGGCGAGCAGCGCGACCCGCAACCGTCCAGACCGGCGCCGAGCCTCGGCAGCTCGACGTCGACCTCCTTGACCGCGGCACCTGCCGAACCTCGAGATGCCCCAGACGAGCAGGACGAGCACCACGGCGAGCGCCGCGACGGCCACGACCCGCGACCGTGCCGGGTCGTCGACACCGACGAGTGTCCGACGCGCAACTCGCCGGTCCCGAACGCGCAACTCGCCGGTTAGGTGCGGAAGACGACCGTCCGCAGCATGACGAAGTTGATCGCGGTCGCCGTGCCCTGGGCGATCACCCAGGCGAGCGTGATGCGCAGCGGCATGTCGGGTAGCAGCGACAACGCGGCGGCGTTCACCCCGACGTTCGCCGCGAACGTCGTCGCGTACAGCACCACGAAGCCGGCGAACCGGCCGGCGCCGCCCGTGGAGTCGAACGTGAACCGCCGGTTGAGCAGGTAGGCCGTCGTGGTGCCGGCGATGAAGCTGAGCGCCTTGGCCAGGTGCACCGGAGTGTCGACCAGCAGCAGCGCGGAGTAGATCCCGTAGTCCACCAGCGCGGAGAACGCGCCGACCATCACGAACCGCCCGAGCTGGCTCATGAAGCCCCCCGAGACGGGTGCGGTACCGGTGCCGAGCACGCCGGCCAGGCTAGCGAGCCAACGGCGGGCACCCGCCACCAAGGCCCGGGTTTGCATCCTCATCTAGTTTGTAGTACAAAGTTCACGTTAAAGCAGACCACTTTGGAGTCACGATGTCGAAGCCACACAAAACGCCCGCCGAGGCCGCGACGGCCGCGACCAACGCCGCTGGGACCAACTCCGAGGAGCCACCCTCCGCGGCGGACGCGCTGGCGATCATCGAGGAAGGACGCTCCCGCACCGCGGCGGGGCTCACGCCGAACCTCGTGCTGATGTACGGCGTATGGGGCGTCGCGTGGATGGTCGGCTTCGGCGTCAGCTACGTGCTGAGCGCCGACCTGCTCGACATCCCACCCGCCTTGGTGATCACGCTCATCGCCGCCACGTTCGTGCCGGCCGTGGTGATCAGCATTGTGGTGGGCGTGCGGTCCGGCCGTGGCCTGCGCGGCCCGTCGGAAACGACCGGGACGATGTACGGAATCAGCTGGATGATCGCGCTGACCGGCCTGGGACTGCTGCTCGGCGGGATCCAGTTCCCTGACGACGTCGCCGGCCTGGTCTACCCGGCGTCCTTCGTCCTGCTGACCGGGGTGATGTACCTGTTCGGTGGGACGTTGTGGCACGACCGCGTGCAGTACGCGCTGGGTAGCTGGCTGATCGTGGTCGCTGCCGTGTCGACGTTCCTCGGCCACCCGACCAACTACCTCGCCCTCGCGATCGGCGGTGCCGGCGGGCTGCTCGCCATCGCCGGCTACCACGCCTTCCGCGGCGCCACGCCATGACGGCCATGCCTGAGCTCGACCCGGTGATCCACGCCCAGGCGCGACTGCGCGTCACGGCCGCCCTCGCCAG
>JACDBJ010000111.1 GCA_013695005.1 Pseudonocardiales bacterium | reverse complement strand
GGCGAGCCGCACAGACGCGAAGCGTCTGTGGGTGCTCGACGCCGACTTGAAGGCGGCCTTTGACCGGCTCGACCACGATCACATCCTCGCCTCGCTGGGCACATCTCCCGCAAGGGGAATGGTGCGTCAGTGGCTGCAGGCCGGAGTGGTCGAGGACGGCCGGTTCAGCCCCACCGAGCAGGGAGCTCCTCAGGGTGGGGTGATCAGCCCGTTGCTACTCAACGTTGCTCTGCACGGCATGGAGGCCGCCGCCGGAGTGCGGTATCACCAAACCGGCACTCGTGCTGGCAAGGTGATGCCGGGCTGCCCGACGGTCATCCGCTATGCCGACGATCTGCTCGCCCTGTGTCACTCCCGTGAACAGGCCGAACAGGTCAAGGCACAGCTTGCCGAATGGCTGCGACCCAGGGGTCTGGTCTTCAACGAGGACAAGACCCAGATCACGCACCTGGAACAGGGCGTGGACTTCCTGGGCTTCGCCATTCGTCGCTACCCCAACCGCAAGCTGCTGACCAAGCCGAGCAACGACGCGCTGCGGCGGATCCGACAGCGACTGTCGGCCGAGGTGAAGGCCCTACGTGGAGCCAACGCCGATGCCCTCATCGCCAAGCTCAACCCGATCATTACCGGGTGGGCTGCCTACTACCGGATCGGGGTGTCCAAACGCGCGTTCGCAGCACTGGACGCGCATCTGTGGCGGCTGGTCCACAAGTGGGCCCGCCTGACCCACCCGAACAAGTCGGAGCGCTGGATCATTGCCCAGTACTTCGGCATGTTCAACCCCGCTAGGCGAGACAAGTGGGTATTCGGGAGCCGCATCAGCGGCTTCTACCTACGGAAATTCGCCTGGACGCCAATCATCCGACACCGGATGGTGGCAGCGACATCGTCCCCGGACGACCCGTCGCTGACCGACTACTGGGACCGGCGGCGTCGCCGCCAGCCGCCCCCGCTGAGCACGGCCACGCTACGGCTCCTACGAGTCCAGCGCGGCCGATGCCCGCTCTGCAAAGGGCTGCTGCTGCACGCCGACCGCGAACCACAAGACCCGCGCGAGTGGGAACAGTGGTTCAAGGCTGATGCCGCTTATCGAAAGTCCCCAGGGTTGCTCATCGAAAGTCCTCACCCTGGTGGCGGTGTCAGCGTAGTGGTTGGCGGGTGCCGGTGGTGGTGGCGCGGAGGTTCTCGTTGCGGGTGTGGTGTTGTCGGAGTCGGTAGGAATCGCCGTCGAGGGTGAGGACGACGGATCGGTGTAGGAGCCGGTCGAGTAGGGCAGCGGCGACGGTGTTGTCGCCGAGGATTTCGCCCCAGGAGCCGACGCCGCGGTTGCTGGTGATCACGATCGATGTCTTCAAATACCGTTGCGAGACAACTTGGAACAGTGCGGCGGCGGCTTCGGCGGGCAGCGCCAGGTAGCCAAGCTCATCGATCACGAGTAAGCCCGGGCCGGCGAAGAAGCGCATGGTGGTTGCCCATCGTCCTTCGATGGCGGCGCGGTGGCAGCGGGCGGCGAGGTCGGCGGCAGTGGTGAAGTAGGTGCGGTAGCCGGCTTCGGCGGCGGCGCGGGCCAGGCCGACGGCGATCATGGTTTTCCCGACGCCGGGTGGTCCGATGAGCAGGATGTTGGTGGCTGATTCGAGGTAGGCGCCGGTGGCGAGTTCGGTGATCAGGGCACGGTCCAGGCTGGGTGCGGCGTCGTAGTCGATGTCGGCCAGGCGGGCCGGGGTCGGTAGTGAGGCGAACCGCAGCCGCCCGGTGAGGCGGCGGACCTCGGTGGCCTCGACCTCGATCGCGAGCAGGCGTTGCAGGGCGGCGGTGAGGCTGAGCCCTTCCTCGCGGGCGGCGTCCAGCACGGCGGGCAGCGCTTCGGCGGCGTCGTGCAGTTTCAGCACCGCCAAATGGGCACGCAACTGCTGGTAGAGGCTGGCTTGGGTCGCAGTCGCCGGCGCAGGCGCATGGATCGAGGATGGTGGCTCGTTTCCGTTCGAGACGGTCCTGGCCCCGGTGGTCTTCTTCGTGGTGGTCATGGCTTCCTGTTCTGTTGGCTCGTCGTGCTCGGTTGAGGACTTTCCTTCGGTGCAGTAAGGGTTTCTCCTTCCGTAGCGGGCAGGGTGTTGCGTCCGGCCGCGGCCGCGGCGTACTGGGCGAGGTCGACGATGAC
>JACDBJ010000095.1 GCA_013695005.1 Pseudonocardiales bacterium | reverse complement strand
ACACACCACTAGCGGCGGCGGGCCTTGGCCTTACGGGGCGGCGGCAGCGAGCCCTCGGCGCGCAGCTTGGCGGCGTGGTCGGCCAGCGCGTCGACCAGCGCCGGCACCTGGGCCTGCTCGGGCTGGACGTCGACCCGCAGGCCGAACTCGCGGGCGGTGTCCGCCGTCTGCGGCCCGATGCACGCCACGATCGTGCGGGTGTGGGGCTTGCCGGCGATGCCGACCAGGTTGCGCACCGTGGAGGACGAGGTGAAGCAGACCGCGTCGAAACCGCCGGACTTGATCGCCTCGCGGACCGGCGCGGGCGGAGGCGCAGCCCGCACCGTACGGTAGGCGGTGACGTCCTCGATCTCCCAGCCGCGGTCACGCAGTCCCGCGGCGAGCGTCTCGGTGGCGATGTCCGCGCGCGGCAGCAGCACCCGGTGCACCGGGTCGAGGATGTCGTCGTAGGGCGGGAAGATCTGCAGCAGCCCCTCCGAAGAAGACTCAGTGGACTCATCCGTATCGGGCATCAGCTCGGGCGTGATCCCGAAGGCGCGCACCTTCGCCGCCGTGGCCGCGCCGACGCAGGCGATCTTCACGCCGGAGAAGGCACGGGCGTCCAGCTCGAACTCCTCGAACTTCTCCCACACCGCCCGCACCGCGTTCGTCGAGGTGAAAACCACCCACTGGTAGCGCCCGTCCACGAGGCCCTTGACCGCGCGCTCCATCTGCGCGGGGCTGCGCGGCGGCTCGACGGCGATCGTCGGGACCTCCTCGGGCACCGCACCGTGCAGCTGCAGCCGGCTGCTCATCGCCCCGGCCTGGTCCTTCGTGCGGGGTACGAGCACGCGCCAGCCGTACAGTGGGCGGGACTCCCACCACGACAGTGGGCCGCCGGCCTGCACGTCCGAGCCGATGCAGAGCACCAGCGGCCCGGACATGTCGCCGGCGTCCACCGGCAGGTTTGCCAGCGTGCTCTGCACGGTGCGCTGGGTCGGCCGGGTGCCGTCGACGGTCACCGTCACCGGCGTCTGCGCCGCCATGCCGTACTCGGTCAGCGCGGTGGCCAGCTCGGCGAGGTGGTCCGCGGTGGCGTGCAGCACGAGCGGTCCCGGCGCGGTGGCCAGCCTGACGTAGTCGACGCCGCCGCCGGCGGTGCCGGCAATCCCACCACCGCCAGCGGTGCCGGCAGTCCGACCACCGCGGACGTCGGCCTCGGTGTGCGCGGCGCCGAGCGGCACACCGGCGTAGGACGGCACGGCGGTGCCGGCCGGCAGCCCTGGCACCACGTCGAAGCGCAGGTCGGTGGCGGCGACGTCGCGGGCCTCGGCCACCACGGCGTCCGCGGTGAGCGGGTCGCCGCTGACCAGGCGGACCACCGGGTTTCCGGCGCGCGCCTCGGCCAGCAGGGCCGCCGCGACCTCGGCCGGCTCGCCCATCGCGGGACGGACCTCGGTGTGCTCGCCGACCAGCCCGAGGATCTCCGGCGGTACGTCCGCGTCGGTGATCACCAGCGGCGCGCTGGACAGCGCCTCTCGTGCTCGGACGGTCAGCAGGCCGGGATCACCGGGGCCGCTGCCCACGAAGGTGATCCGGCCTGGGCTGACCGAAGGCGTCAGAGATGCGGTTGTTGCCTTGCTCATCGGAACCCCTCGTCCCACGGTTGCGCAGGGTGGCCGGACTCTTCAGTCGGCACGCCACCCAGGTCGAGCAGCTCGGCGGCCAAGGCCTGCCCCAACTTCTCGGCTTGGTCTGTCACACCGGTCACGCTGGCCCGCACCACGCCGGACGCCGTCCCGAGGATGGCGCGCAGCAGGATGCGATCGACCGCGTGGCCGTCGTCGTCCAGATCGGACACCAGGTCGGCCAGCGCGCCCACGGGCGCGGAACAGCCGGCCTCCAGAGCGGCCAGTACAGCCCGCTCTGCGGCGACCGCGACCCGACTGGGGTCGTGGTCCAGGGTGGTGCGCACCAGATGCTCCACCTCGATGTCGTCGTCGTGCTCCGGCGCGCGACACTCGACGGCGAGCGCCCCCTGCGCCGGCGCCGGCAGCATCTGCAACGGGTCGAGCACCTCGCTGGCCTCGTCCAGCCGGCCCAGCCGGGCCAGCCCGGCACGGGCCACCACAACCGCGTCCAGCTCACCGGCGCGGACCGCGGCGATGCGGGTGTCGACGTTCCCGCGCATCGGCGTGACGAGCAGCCCTAGGCCGAGCGCGTCGAGCTGCGCCCGGCGACGCGGCGAGCCCGTCCCGACGGTCGCACCGACGGGCAGGGCACCCAGCACGAGGTGGTCCCGGGCGACCAGCGCGTCGCGCGGGTCCTCCCTCGGCGGCACCGCGGCCAGCATCAGCCGCGGGTCGGGCGCCGTGGGCAGATCCTTGTAGCTGTGCACCGCGACATCGACCTCGCCCGCCGCCAACGCGTCGCGCAGCGCCGAGGTGAACACGCCGACGCCGATCTCGGGCACCGGTGCAGCCGAGGCGTCACCAGCGGTCTTGACTGTGACGATCTCGACCTCGGCGCCTGCCGAGCGCAGCGCCTGCGCCACGGTCTCGGCCTGGGCGAGCGCCAAGCGGCTGCCCCGGGTCCCGAGCCGGATCGGCCCGCTCACGGGGTGCCCCCTGGCTCGTCCGGCTCCTCGGCGACGGTCGAACGGGGCGCAATGACAGCGGCCGGCGCCTGCGGGTCGAGCTCGAACAGCTCGCGCAGCGCCTCGGCGTAGGCATCGCCGTTCGGACCCTCGGCGAGCTGCCGCACCCGCACGGTCGGGGTGTGCAGCAGCTTGTCCACCACGCGCCGCACCGTGCGGCCGAGCTCCTCGCGGGTCTGGCGATCCAGCTCGGGCAGCCGCGCAGCCAGCCGCAGCAGCTCGGCGTCGACCACCTCCGAGGCCCGCTGCCGCAGCGCGGTGACCGTGGGGGTGACCTCGGCGGACCGCTGTGCGGACAGGTACGCCGCGACCTCTGCCGCGATGATCGCCCTTGCCGCCTGCACCGGGCCCTCGTCGGTGCCCTCGTTGCTGCCGCCGGGGCCCTGCCGGAGCCGCTGCTGGAGCACGGTGAGGTCGACGAGCGTGACGCCGGGCAGCTCGGCGATGCTGGATTCCACATCTCGGGGCAGCCCGAGGTCGCACACCACGAGCGGCCGCCCGCCTCGCTGCTCGACGGCGCTGGCCACCGCGGCGTGCCCGACGACGGTGCCAACCGCGCCGGTAGATGCCACGAGCAGGTCGACGTTCGGCAGCTCGGCGGCCAGCTCGGCGAGCTCGATCGCGCGCGCCGGGGTTCCGGCGGCGAGGGCGGCGTTCGCGAGCCGCTCGGCCCGCTCGGCCGTCCGGTTGGCGACCACCAGCTCGGCGACGC
>JACDBJ010000086.1 GCA_013695005.1 Pseudonocardiales bacterium | reverse complement strand
TGCAGTCATAGCGTCACCGGCCATGACCACCACGGTCCCAGCCCATGGCTGACACATGCCGATGCCACCTGCCGCTCGATCCCCCGTTCGGGCCGCACTGGTTGCCGGTGCGCGACCTTGAACCCGGACCGCAGGTACTGGCCGTGGCCTTGCACGGTCAGAGCCCGACGCTTCTGCGTCGAGTGCGGGTATTCGGCGGCTGGCACAGCGAGGGCCTCGCTGCAGCGCATCCAGAGGTGACCCCTCCGACGCCGTGGGTTGAGGTCGGCCGGTGCTGGGCGGACGAACAACACGCCGTGGTCGACGTCACGGAGCCGATTGAGCCGGGCGCCGATTAGCCGTGTCTTGGTGGCAGATCGTTGTTACGACGCTCGTCGCGCTGTGGCCGATCTTCCTTGCGGGAGGACTGCTGATGTACGAGCGGTGGTCGGTGCGGCGCGCGTCACCTCGTCCTTGATCGCCGTGAGTGGCCACCTGACCGCGCTCACCGCGGCTGGATGTCCACTCGGAGCGATCATGGGTGACGGCGCTGGCGGCGGCGCGCGGGACGGCGCGGGTGACGGGCGCGCGGGGCTTACTCCAGGCAGCCGGCGCCGAGGACGCCTTTCAGCTCACCCATCAGCGCGCCGGAGGCCTTGACGCGGATGGTGTCGTCGATGCGCATGCTCAGCGTGCGGTGCTCGCTGCGCAGCTTGATGTGCACCTGGCTGTCGCCGGGGTGCGAGGCCAGGATGCTCTTGAGCTCGCTGATCAGCGACGGCGTGACCCGCTCGGTACGGATGACGACGGTGAGCGGGCTGCTGTCCGCCTCGGCCTGGGCGTCGGCTAGATCCAGCACGATCAGCTCCATGGCGATGACGCTGCTCTCGCCGTCGCGCCGGACGAACCGGCCCTTCACCGCCACCGCGGAGTCCTCGACGAGCTCGGAGCCCATCATCTCGTAGGTCTTGGGGAAGAACAGCACCTGCACCGCGGCGTCGAGGTCCTCGACGGTGGCCACCGCCCAGAGCTGGCCGGTGTCCTTCTTCACGCGGCGCTGCAGCCCCGAGACCATCCCGGCGATCGCGATGATGGCGCCGTCGGTGCGACTCTCGTCGGCGAGCAGCGCGGCGATCGGCACGTCGGAGTAGCGGCGCAGCACGTGCTCGGCGCCGGCGAGCGGGTGGCTGGATACGTAGAGCCCGAGCATCTCCCGCTCGAACCCGAGCAGCTGCTTGCGCGGCCACTCCTCGCGCGAGTAGTCGAAGTCCAGCCCTATGACGCTGGAGGCCACGTCGTCGTCGGACTCGCCGAACAGGTCGAACTGGCCGCGGTCGCGCTCGCGCTTGATCCCGATCACCGCGTCGACGGCGATCTCGTGGTGCTCGGTGATCGCGCGGCGGGTGTGGCCGAGACTGTCGAACGCGCCGGCCTTGGCCAGTGACTCGATCGCGCGCTTGTTGCACACGACCACCTCGGACTTGTCGAGGAAGTCGGCGAAGGAGACGTAGCGGCCCTTGTTCGTCCTGGTCTCGACGATCGAGCGCACCACGTTGGTGCCGACGTTGCGCACCGCGGACAGGCCGAAGCGGATATCGGTGCCGATCGGGGTGAAGTTGTGTGCGGACTCGTTGACGTCCGGCGGCAGGACCTTGATCCCCATCTTGCGGCACTCGGAGAGGTAGACCGCCATCTTGTCCTTGTCGTCGCCGACGCTGGTCAGCAACGCGGCCATGTACTCCGCGGGGAAGTTGGCCTTGAGGTACGCCGTCCAGAACGACACGACGCCGTAGCCCGCCGTGTGCGACTTGTTGAAGCCGTAGCTGGAGAACGGCAGCAGGACGTCCCACAGCGCCTTCACCGCGCCGTCGGAGAAGCTGCGGTCCTTCATCCCGGCCGCGAAGGTGGCGTACTCCTTGTCGAGGATCTCCTTCTTCTTCTTGCCCATCGCGCGGCGCAGCAGGTCCGCCGAGCCGAGGCTGTAGCCGGCCACCTTGCCGGCGATCGCCATGACCTGCTCCTGGTAGACCACCAGGCCGTAGGTCTCGTCGAGGATCTCCGCCAGCGGCTCCTCGAGCTCGGGGTGGACGGGCGTGACGGGTTTGCGGCCGTTCTTGCGGTCGGCGTAGTCGATGTGCGCGTTGGCCGCCATCGGGCCGGGCCGGTACAGCGCGAGCACCGCCGCGATGTCGCCGAACTTGTTGGGCGCCATCGCCCGCAGCAGCGACCGCATCGGTCCGCCGTCGAGCTGGAAGACGCCGAGCGTGTCGCCCCGCGACAGCAGCCGGAAGGTCTCGTCGTCGGCCAGCGGCAGGGTCTCCAGGTCGATGTCGACGTTGCGGTTGGCCTTGATGTTCTCGATCGCGTCGTCGATCACCGTGAGGTTGCGCAGGCCGAGGAAGTCCATCTTGAGCAGGCCGATGGACTCGCACGACGGGAAGTCCCAGCCGGTGATGATCGCGCCGTCTGCCTCCCGCCGCCAGACCGGCAGCACGTCGATCAGCGGCTCGGTGGACAGGATCACCCCGGCGGCGTGCACGCCGGCCTGGCGGATCAGGTTCTCGATCCCTCGCGCGGTCTGGAAGATCTTGGCGGCGTCCGGGTCGTCCTGGACCAGCGCGCGGATCTCGCCGGCTTCCTTATAGCGGGGGTGCGCTGGGTCGACGATCCCGGACAGCGAGATGTCCTTGCCCATCACCGCAGGCGGCATCGCCTTGGTGATCTTGTCGCCCATCGCGAACGGGTAGCCCAGCACGCGCGAGGAGTCCTTGAGCGCCGCCTTGGCCTTGATCGTGCCGAAGGTGACGATCTGCGCGACCTGCCCCTCACCCCACCGCTCGGTGACGTAGCGGATCATGTCGCCGCGCCTGCGCTCGTCGAAGTCGAGGTCGATGTCGGGCATCGACAGCCGTTCGGGGTTGAGGAAGCGCTCGAAGAGCAGCTTGTGCTCGATCGGGTCCAGGTCGGTGATGCCCAGCGCGTAGGCCACCAGCGAACCGGTGGCCGAGCCACGGCCGGGGCCAACCCTGATCTTGTTGCGCTGGGCGTACTGGCACAGGTCGGCGACGACGAGGAAGTACGCCGGAAAACCCATCTGGTTGATGACGCCCAGCTCGTAGGAGGTCCGCTCCTGGTGCTCGGCCGGCACGCCGTCGGGGTAGCGGCGTTGCAGGCCGAGCTGCACCTCGCGCGCCAGCCAGGACGCCTGCGTCTCCCCCTCGGGCACCGGGAACCGCGGCATCCGGTCCACATGCCGGAAGATCTCGTCGTACGGCTCGACCCGCTCGGCGATGAGCAGCGTCGACGCGCACGCCTGCGGCACCTCGCCGTCCCACAGCGCCCGCATGTCCTCCGCACTGCGCAGGAAGTAGCCGTCGCCGTCGAGCTTGAAGCGGTTCGGGTCCGAGAGCGTCTTGCCGGAGTTGATGCACAGCAGCGCTTCGTGCGCCTCGGCGTCGCCCTGGTGAACGTAGTGCGAGTCGTTGGTCGCCAACGGCGGCAGCCCCAGCTCACGGCCGATCCTCAGCAGGCCCTCGCGCACCCGGCGCTCGATGTGCAGGCCGTGGTCCATCAGCTCGAGGAAGTAGTTCTCGGTGCCGAAGATGTCGCGGTAGTCGGCCGCTGCCTGCAACGCCTCGGCGTCCTGACCGAGGCGCAGCCGGGTCTGGACCTCGCCCGACGGGCAGCCGGTCGTGGCCAGGATGCCCTCGGAGCACTCGGCGATCAGCTCGCGGTCCATCCGCGGGTGGTAGTAGTAACCCTCGATGCTGGCGCGGCTGGACAGCCGGAACAGGTTGCGCAGCCCGGTGGCGTTCATCGCGAGCATCGTCATGTGGGTATACGCGCCGGCGCCCGACACGTCGTCCGCGCGCTGGCTCGGCTGGCCCCACATGATCGGCTTCTTCAGGTGCCGGCTGCCGGGCGCGACATAGGCCTCGACGCCGATGATCGGTTTGATCCCGAACTCGCTGGCCCGGCTGTAGAACTCGAACGCGCCGAACATGTTGCCGTGGTCGGTCATCGCGATCGCCGGCATCTCCAGGCGCTGCGCCTCGGCGAACAGAGGCTTGACCTTCGCCGCACCATCGAGCATCGAGTACTCGGTGTGAACGTGCAGGTGGACGAAGGAATCAGGCAAGATCCACAACCTCTGTGCTCGCTAACATCGCCTCGCGCTGCCGCCGCGCTGCCACACCTGCAGCCGCCACACGCGCCATCGAGGACCTCGGGCACCGACTCTAACTCCACCCCGATCCGGTCTCGCGCAGGCTCGCGGCGAGCCCGGCCGGGCGGCTACCGCTAAATTCTGCAACCCGGATCGCAACTGGCAGGAGACACCATGAGGCGGTTCTCGTTCGGGCCGACGCTGGCATTCAAGGGACGCAAGTTCAAGGGCCTCCGCGGCTGGGCCGGCAAGCCGTTCCACCCGCCGGTGACCGACATCCCGGTCACCGCCTACCTGTTCGGCGCCGTGTTCGACGTGTTGAGCACGCGGCTGCATGACGAGTACCCCGAGGTCTCCGAACAGCTCTACCGGGCCGGGACCTGGGTCTTCATCGGCGGGGTGGCCATCTCGCTACTGGCCGCCCTGACCGGGTGGGCGGACTGGCATCGCTCCAGCCAGCCGGGCACGCAGGCGCGGCGGACGATCAACTCGCACGCCATCATCATGATCGCGGTGAGCGTGCTGGCCGTGGTCGACCTCGCGCTGCGGCTCACGACCTATGGCCCCGACGACTACGCCCCGCTCGGCCTGTCTGTGCTGTCGGTCGTCGTTGCGGTCGCGGTGACGATCGGGTCGGCCTACGGCGGCACGATGGTCTATGACTACGGCTTCAACGTCGAGACGGCCGGCGACTCACCGGTCTGGCACGAGGACGAGGCGGACGTGTTCCCCGGCCGGAAGGCGCCCTAGCCCCGCCGGCCCGGTCCGCCCGCGCGCCACTCGTGTGGCTTTTCTTGCTCCCAGCGCATGTTCTGCCACATGAGTTGCGGGTCCCGGGGAGCGCGGGGCGGCGCGCGGGGCGGCGCGGCGCAGCGGCGCGACCCCTCGTTCACCACCCCGGAGCCCGGGTGTGGTTGACTTATGATCAGTCGTTGGTTTTGTGTTCGTGCTCCCACGCTCGCGAAACGATGGAGCGTTGGTTCTCCTCCAGGTACACCCGGAGAAGTTCCCCCGGTCCGGGACGGCCCGGGTCGCTGCGTCTGCAGCGGTCCGAATGTTATCTGTGAGGGATTAGAGAAGATGGCTCAAGGCACTGTGAAGTGGTTCAACGCCGAGAAGGGCTTCGGCTTCATCGCCCCCGAGGACGGCGGCGCTGACGTCTTCGTCCACTACTCGGAGATCCAGAGCGGCGGCTTCCGCAGCCTGGAGGAGAACCAGAAGGTTTCGTTCGAGATCGGCCAGGGCAACAAGGGCCCGCAGGCGATCGGCGTCACCGTTATCTGACGCGACGACACTGACGGCCGGGTCTGGCAGTGGCGAGAGCCACCGCCGGGCCCGGCCGTTTCGTTTGTCCAGTTCTTACGTCTGTGCCGCCGCGACCGCGACGCTCGGCTGGTGCTCGACCTCGAAGCTCACCGAGCGCGCGATGAAGCACTTCGCGTTCGCCTCGGTGTGCAGCTCCTGTGCACGCTGCGACATCGCCGGATCGGCCACCGTGACGCTCGGCCGCAGTACGACGCCGGTGAAGCGGCCGCCACCGTCGCGGTCGGTCACCATCGCTCCGGTGGCGGCGTCGGAGTAGCCGACGACCACCACGCCGGCCACCGCGGCAAGGTGCAGGTACCAGAGCATGTGGCACTGCGACAAAGCCGCGACCAGCAGTTCCTCCGGGCTCCAGCGGTCCGGTTCGCCCCCGAAGCTCGGTTCCGACGAACCGGGGATCACCGGCTTGCCCTCGACGCGCACCTCGTGGGTGCGGTCGTAGCTGCGGTAGCCGACCGTGCCTGACCCGCGGTTGCCGGTCCACCGCACGGCCACGTCGTAGTGATGCTCCATGCCGTCGACGGTAGGCGGAGCGCGACGACTAGTCCGGCTCCCCCAGCTCGCGCAGCACGGCCAGCAGCCGGTCCGGGTCGGCGCTCCGGCCGAAGAACGCCGCATCAGCCGCCTCGACCACCGCGATCGCCCGCTGCGCCAGCGTCGCGCCCGCGGTAGTGACGTCAAGCCGCTTGACCCGCGCGTCGGCCGGGTCGGGACCGCGGGTGAGCAGGCCTCGCCGCTCCAGCGCACGCAGCACCTGGCTGGACATCATCACGTCCGCGGCGGCGTGGTCGGCCACCTGACGCTGGCTCGGCAGGCCACCGTCGGCGTCGTGCGTCGCCAGCCACCACGTCGAGGCGAGCAGCACGAACTGCACATGAGTTAGCTCCAGCGGCCGCAGCGCCGCGGTGATGCTCCGCTGCCAGCTCAGCGTCGTACGCCAGAGCAGGAAGCCGGGGCTGGCGGCCGGCCCCGCAGCCACGCCGGCAGTCACGCGGGCTCGGCCGCAGTGGCCGCAGTGGCAGGTTGGGGCGTCGACTCGGCGAGCCTGGCGAGCGCCCGCATGGCCGCCGGCAGGTTGGCCTCGATGTTGCGGCCGATGACGCGTCCGAACAACGGCGACAGCGGCCCGGTGATCGCGACGGCGTGCGTGATCCGGCAGCCCCCTGCCGTGGGCTCGATGCGGTGGGCGAACGTGAGCCGCGCCAGCGGCAGCCGGCTGACGTCGGTGAAGCCGGCCAGCGGTCGAACGTCGACGAACCGGAACTTGACCCTCGGGCCGTTCCGTGGCTTCACAGTGCCGGCGGTGCCCGCGGCCATCGGTCCGTTGACGGTGACGTGTGCCGTCTCGTGGTCCCACTGCGGCCAGCGGGGCGGGTCGGCGTAGTGCGCCCAGAGCTGCTCGGCGGTCGCGGCGGTCGTCTCGGTGTGCTCGAACTTCCACATGTCGCCTGGTTCCCTCTCATGCATCCAGTTATATGCGTAGAT
>JACDBJ010000080.1 GCA_013695005.1 Pseudonocardiales bacterium | reverse complement strand
CCGGCAGGATCAGGTCGACGCCTGGGGAGTCCTCGGCCGGGAACAGCACGCCGCAGTCGACGATCAGCAGCCGGTCGGCATGCTCGAAGACCGTCATGTTGCGGCCGATCTCGCCGATGCCGCCAAGGGCGACGATGCGCAACGCGCCTGCGGACAACGGCGGCGGCGGGTCGGCGAGGGCCGGGCGTTGGCTCCGGTCGTCGCGGTCGGGCCTCTGGTTGCCGGAGCGACCGCTGTTGGGTGCTCGGGTCACCGGGCCGCGACCTCGGGGATCTCCGCGGGCTCGGTCGCCAGCGCGACCTCGGCCTCGGTGAGATCCGACGCGATGGCCGCGACCTGCTCGGCGGTTGCGGGCACCAGCGGTAGCCGCGGGTCGCCCATGTCCAGCCCCCGCAGCCGCAATGCTGCCTTGACGAAGATGACCCCTCCCACCCGGCCCTTGGCTCGCATCACCGGCAGGCAGCTCGCGTTCGCGTGCCGTGCGGCGTCCACCCGACCGGCCTGGTAGCTCTCCAGCATCGTGCGCAGCCGGTCGGCGACGACGTGGCCGATGACGCTGACGAACCCGACAGCGCCGACCGAGAGCCACGGTAGGTTCACCGGGTCGTCGCCGGAGTAGTAGACGAGCGGCGTCTTGGCGATGATCTCGGCGCCGAAGCGGAGGTCACCCTTGGCGTCCTTCACCGCGACGATCCGCGGGTGCTCCGCGAGCCTGCGCAGGGTGTCGGACTCGATCGGGACGACCGAACGGGGCGGGATGTCGTAGAGCATCACCGGCAGGTCGGTTGCGTCCGCGACCGTGGTGAAGTGCGCGAGCAGCCCGGCCTGCGGTGGCCTGGAGTAGTACGGCGTGACCAGGATCAGGCCGTCGGCGCCGGCCTCGGCGGCCTGGCGGGCGAGCTTGGCGCTGTGCGCGGTGTCGTAGGTGCCGGCGCCGGCCAACACGGTGGCCCGGTCGCCGACGGCGGCCACCACGGCGCGCACGAGCTCTGCCTTCTCGGCGTCGCTGGTCGTGGGGCTCTCGCCGGTGGTGCCGTTGACGACCAGACCGTCGTTGCCCAGGTCGACCAGGTAGTTGGCGAGCTCCGCGGCCTTGTCGAGGTCGACCCGACCGTCGCCGGAGAACGGGGTGACCATCGCGGTCAGCACCTGCCCGAAGGGCGGCGCGGCGACGGTGCTCATACCGGATCACGCTACCGCCCCGCTCTACCGAGTTCCGAGCGCCTGGCCGGTCAGCTGCTGCCGGTTACACCGCGAGACGCTCGGCCAGCTCCGCCAAAGAGCGTGGGCCGCACGGCCATGGGGTGTTGCTGCGCGAGCCGACCGAGCAGGCGAGGCACGAGCCGTCCGGCCGGCGCACATGTTCGGTGAGCAGGGCCTGGCGCAGAGTCGGCCACTGGGCGAGAACCTCGGCACAGCCGTGGAAGATCTCCGCCGAACGCCCCGCGCGTGGCTCGTTGCTTGCGATCATGCTCACGAAGGGTCCGGGTGGGCGGTCGCCGCGGGGACCTCGTCGGCTGGGAATCCCAGCGACCGCCTCCCACCTGTCACCATCCGTATGCGGCCGGACGGGGAGCGTGAGGTGGCCAGGCGGAACGGTTCGGTGGTCCGGCAGCGCCAGCTCGGCCGCACCCTGCGTGAGCTGCGGGAAGAGGCTGGGCTGACGCTGGAGGAGGCCGCGCCGCGGCTGGACTGGTCGACGAGCAAGTTGAGCCGCATCGAGATCGCCCAGCAGTCGATCGACGTGCACGGCGTGCGCAGCATGCTCGACCTGTACGGCGTCGGCGGCGAGCGCTGGACCCAGATTCTCGAGCTGACCCGCCAGGCGCGCGAGCGCGGCTGGTGGCGCGCCTACGGCCTGACCGGGCTCGGGTACGTGGCCATTGAGACCGAGGCCACGCTGGTGCGTGATTTCACGCTCGGCTTCGTGCCCGGACTCCTGCAGACCGCCGACTACGCCCACGCACTGTTCACTGCCTCGCTCAACCGACGCACGGACGCCCAACGCGAAAACCAGATTGCCGTGCGAATGATCCGCCAGGAGCGCCTGACTTCAACTGAACACCCCCTAGCGCTTGTGGCGATAGTGGAGGAGTCGGTTCTGTACCGCCCTGTCGGTGGCGCCGAGGTCATGCGCGCGCAGCACATCCACCTGATGGAGGCAGCTGAGCTGCCGACCGTCACGTTGCAGGTCCTGCCCGGCGACATCGGCGCTCACCCTGGGCTGGACGGCGCGTTCACCCTGCTGAGCTTCGGCGAGCTGGACGAGCCGGATGTGGCCTACGTCGAGCACCCGATGGGCGCCGTCCATCTACAGAAGGAAGCCGACGTTGCCAGAGCTACACTCGTGTTCGACGGGCTGCGGTCCGACGCGCTGAGCCCGACCGATTCGGGAGCGCTGATCCGCAGGCTGGTTGAGGGATCCCAGGCCTGACTCGAACGGGGCTCACGGTGGACGTCGGCGGCGCCCAGTGGTGCAAGAGCAGTTTCAGTGGTGACGACGGAAACGGCGAGGGCTGCGTCGAGGTGGCGTTTCTTGCCGACGGCCAGGTAGCTGTACGCGACACCAAGGACCGCTCTCTGCCGGCGCACCTGTTCACGGCCGCCGAGTGGGCCGCCTTCGTGGCTGGTGTCCGAGCCGGCGAGTTCGACCCCAATTAGCATAGAGCGGTGACCGGCAACGTTCATCGGCCTCACTGGCCACACACCTGGTGGACGGGGCCTAGCCAACTCGCGTGAGGGCGCCGATTCGACGTGCAGCTCAGAAGCCGCGCGA
>JACDBJ010000072.1 GCA_013695005.1 Pseudonocardiales bacterium | reverse complement strand
CGGAGCTCGGCCCGTCGGGAGCCGGCGCGCTGCAGGCCGCCGTCGGTGACCCAGGGCGGGTCAAGCGAGGCAGCTGGTGGGACCGCTCCGACACGAAGTTCGTCTGCGAGTACCTGTTCGCCAGCGGCGCGCTCACCTGCGGGCAGCGGGTGAACTTCGAGCGGCGCTACGACCTGCCGCAACGGGTACTGCCCGCGGAGGTGTTCGCCGCGCCCGAACCCGACGCCGCGACGGCGCAGCGGGCGCTGGTCGAGCTGGCGGCCACGGCGCTGGGCGTCGCCACCGAGGCGGACCTACGCGACTACTACCGGCTCTCGCCACCGGCCGGGCGGGCGGCGGTCGCCGAACTGGTGGCCGACGGTGTGCTGGAGCCGGTCGAGGTGCCCGGCTGGCCCGCCGCGTACCGGCATCGGGCGGTTCGTACCCCGCGACGGGTAAGCGCCAGGGCACTGCTGTGCCCGTTCGACCCGCTGATCTGGGCACGGGCCCGCACCGAGCGGATCTTCGACTTCCGCTACCGGATCGAGATCTACACGCCGGCCGCGAAGCGCCAGCACGGGTACTACGTCTACCCGTTCCTGCTCGACGACGCGCTGGTCGGCCGCGTCGACCTCAAGGCCGACCGCAAGGCGGGCGTGTTGCGCGTGCAGGGGGCGTTCGCCGAGCCGAGCGTGGACGTCTGCCGGGTGGCCGCCGAGCTGGCGGTGGAGCTGGACGCGATGGCGCAGTGGTTGCACCTGGACGGCGTGGCCGTCACCGAGAGGGGTGACCTGGCTGCCCCGCTGACCGCAGCGCTCAGTGCAGCTGCGGCCTAGCGGGGCCTAGCCAGGGTTACCGTGCGGCCGGGCTGACCAGGACGTCGCCGGTGCCGCTGCGACCACGGATCACGAGCGTCGGCCGCTTCTCGGGCGGCGCGGAGGCCACCGGCAGCTCGCTGTGCGCGCGTCCGGTGCCGGACGAGAGGTCCAGCTCGGCCCCGACGCCGGCGTGCACGCCGACCCGCAGCCCGCCGGACCCCGACTTGAGGTCCAGCCGCCCGCCGTGGGCGTCGGCGACGATCAGGTCGCCCGAGCCGGTGCGCGCGCTCAGGTCGGCATGCACGGCGCCGAATCGCACTTCGGCGCTGCCTGCCTTGACCTCGCTCGGGCCACCCACGGAGGCGACGGAGATCCGCCCCGAGCCGGCGCGAAGCCGGCTGCGGCCGGTCACCGGGCCGATCGTCACCCCACCCGAGCCGGTCGCGATGTCGACGTCGCCGTCGACGGCCGCGACGTTGAGCTCCCCGGACCCGGTACGTACACCGACGTTGCCGGCCGAGCCGGTCACCGTGACCCTGGCGGACCCGGCGTGCACGTCCACCCGCGAGCCCGTCGGTGCGGTGACGTCGACGACCAGCGGGACGGCCTTGAGCGGCAGCTCGGCCGGTGGGCGCACCACCAGCCGTCGCCCGATCTCCGACCAGGTGATCTCCACGGCGTCTACTGCGTCCTCGGCCAGGTCGGCGCTGGCAAGTCCGCCACCGGTGGCCTCGCTGATCCAGCCGATCAGGTCGGACAGACCCTGCGCCCAGCTGCCGCCAGCCGACGCGTCAGCCCGTACGGAGACGGTGACCTGGGTGCCTTCGGCCAGCGCGACGCTGACCCGGCCGGCTCCGACCGTGAGGTCCAGCTCGGCCGGTCCGGCGCTCTCGAAGCTCTGCCGGCGCTCGGCCGGCTGCCCCATCTCCCGGGCGGCCGGTGGCCCGTCCGGTGCGGTGGCGTCCTGTGCGGTGGCGTCCTGGGGCGGATCCTGTTCTGAGCCTCGGGCCACGGTCTGCTCCTCGTCGTGCTGGTCGGGGCGGTCGGTGTCCATCGCTCAGCCCTCCGTCCAGCCGCGAACACGCCGCGAGTCGCCGGGCGGGTTCCAGTCACCGCCGCGTGGGTGGCCACCACGGCCCGGCTTGCCCAGCGCGCCCTGCACCGCCTGCGATACCCAGGCGTTGAGCGACATGCCCTGGGAGGCTGCAGCTCTTTCGGCCTGCGCCTTCATCTGCTCGACCAGCCGCACGGTCATCCGGCTGATGTCACCACCGAGGTCCGCGCCGCCGAAGTCCCGGCCGCCGAATCCGGGGCCGAACCGGGAGTTGCCCGGCTCCTCGTGAGGTTCCTCGGCGGCCGGCTCGCTGACCGCGACCTTGACGTCGCGGCCGTCCAGCCGGACCTCCACCACCCGGTCGCCGAGTGCGGCGGTTACCTCGGCAGCCAGGTCGGAAAGTGCGTTCATGATCGCGAGGCGGGCGGCGGGTTCGATCGCAGCGCCGAGCAGGGCGGCGGTGCGTCGAGCCTGCTCGTCGCCCGCCGCGGCCGCAGCCGCCAGGTCCTCGCGAAGTGCTGTGACATACGTTGTGACGTCCATGACACCAATGTGATGTCAAATGTGACGTCTGTCAAGGCGCCACGGGATGTGTCGGCCGGTCGCGGGGGCGTGCCGGGTTACGCTGCAAACCATGCCGGAGACCGTGCCGCTGCGGGTGCAGCTCGTCGCCAAGACCGAGTTCCTCCCGCCGGCGGACGTGCCGTGGGAGACCGATACCGACGGCGGCCAGGCGCTCGCCGAGTTCGCCGGCCGGGCCTGCTACCAGTCCTGGAAGAAGCCCAACCCGGCCACCGCGACCAACGCCGGATACCTGCGGCACATCCTCGAGGTCGGCCACCTGTCGGTGCTCGAGCACGGCACGGTGAGCTTCTACCTGACCGGGGTGTCGCGCTCGCTGACCCACGAGCTGATCAGGCACCGGCACTTCTCCTACTCACAGCTCTCGCAGCGATACGTGCCCGAGCGCAATGCCGCCGTCGTCGAGCCGGAGGTCATCGCGAGCGACCCGGAGCTGCATGCGATCTTCACCGAGGCGGCGCAGGCGTCGGCCAAGGCCTACGACGAGCTGCTGTCGGGCCTCGAGCAGCGCTTCGCCGACGTCCCCAACCCCACGCTGCGCCGCAAGCAGGCGCGGCAGGCGGCGAGGGCGGTGCTACCCAACGCCACGGAGACCCGGATCGTGGTCACCGGGAACTACCGCGCCTGGCGGCACTTCATCGCGATGCGCGCCACCGAGCACGCCGACGTGGAGATCCGCGAGCTCGCGATCGAATGCCTGCGCCAGCTCAAGGACGCGGTCCCCAACGTGTTCGCCGACTTCGAGATCGCCAGCCTGCCCGACGGCAGCGAGGTCGCCTCCAGCCCGCTGGTCACCGAGGGCTGAGCGGGCCCGCTCGTCGACGCACGTAGGGTCGGGGCATGAGCCTGGCCAGCGAGGAACGTAGAGAGCTGACCGACCTGCTCGACGAGCTCGGCCCGGACGCGCCGACTCTGTGCACCGGCTGGACCACCCGCGACCTGACCTCTCACCTGCTCGCCCGTGAGCGCAAGCCGTGGGCGGCGCCGGGCATCCTGGTCACGGCGCTCGAGCCCCTCGCGCGGTTGGCGATGCGCGGCTACGACGACCTGCCATGGCCCAAGCTGGTGGAGAAGCTGCGCGGCGGCCCGCCGCCGTGGTCGATCTACGGCGTCCCCAAGCTCGACCGGATGTTCAACGGCAACGAGTTCCTCGTCCACCACGAGGACGTCCGCCGCGGCGGATCGGACTGGCAGCCGCGAGCGCCG
>JACDBJ010000031.1 GCA_013695005.1 Pseudonocardiales bacterium | reverse complement strand
GCGCAACGTCGGCTACAAGTTCGTCCGGCCCGGCCGTGGGCAGCTGGCCGCGGCCCCGGCGCCGCTGGTGGCGCCGCCGCCGGCCCAGGACAGCGAGGCCTCGGAGCCGTTGTGGACGCACACCGGCGGCTGACGCCACTCCAGCCCGACCAGCCGGCCCGGTGCCTGCCGGGGTCAGGTCAATGCGCAGCCGCTCGGCCGGCGCGACGTCCGACGATGGCTACCCCGGCGGCGTGGGGGCGCCTGCTCGCCGGCGCGTTGAGGTGCGCCTGGTTGGTGCCGGTTGGCCGCGGTGGGTGATGTCGATCTCGCAGACGTGGACGGCGACGCTGGTTACCGCCAGCCCGGTCCGGGTGGTGACGGCCTCGACGACGGCGCGCTGTGCGGCGGCGGCGATCGAGGCGGCCGGGTGGCGGCCGTCGGTGACCAGAGTCAGCTCGATCGTGGCCGACTCGTCGTCCAGCTGGACCTCGACGCCGGCCACGTCGGGGTAGGGCTTGCCGGTCACCCGCTCCCAGACCTGCTGGGAGAAGCGCCGGACGAGCCCCCACAGGTCCGGCTGCAGGCGTACCACACCGGGGGTCGCGCGGGCGGCCTGGGCGGCGGCGGCGGCCACCCGGATCTCGGTGACGATGTCCTGCTCGCTCATGTCCGCGACCATCGCCGCTCGTAGGGCCAAATGTCGACCAGCTCAAGGTCGACGGTGTGAGCGGTCAGGCCGACCTGGCCGGACAGGGCGGTGCTGACCCGTCGCCGTACCTCGGCGACCAGCGGCTCGACCGGCCCTGACCCGTAGCGCAGCGACAGCGACATCCGGATCCGTACCGTGCCGGGCCTGGCCGGCTCGGCCGCGATGCGGCAGCTGCGCGCCCACACCCCGGCGACGCTGTCCGCGGCGTAGCGCAGCACCACCGCCACGGCCTGTTCCGACACCTCGGCCGGTCCGAGTTGGGCTGGCAGCGGAAGCGCGGCACCGCGGCGCAGCTCGGCTCGGACCGCCGCCATCACCCGGTCCAGCAACCCCGGTGGCGGCTCGGCCGGGTCCTCGACCAGCAGCCGGGTGGCCTCGGTCAGCTGGTGCAGGCTGCGTCGCGCGGTCGCACAGTGCTCACACTCGGCACTGTGCGCGTCGGTGCGTCCGGTCTCCACGTCGTCGAAGACGTCCTCGACCAGCCGCCCGCACGGCAGCGGGTGACCGTCGATGCGACTGTTCACCGCCACGACTGCATCACCTCCGCCAGGTGCACGCGGGCCCGGGCCAACCGCCCCCGCACGGCATGCGGGGTGGTGTCGAGCAGGCGTGCGATCTCGTCATAGGACCGGCCATGGGCTTCCCGTAGCAACCACACCGCCCGCTGTTGCGGGGTCAGTGTCGTCAGCGCAGCAGACAACGCCACCAGCTGCTCGGTGGCCTCGGTGCTCCGCTGGGGATCCTCCGAGCTGCTCACATCGGCTGTGGTCGTCTCGTCCAGCTCGGCGGTCGGGCGGCGCCGCCGCAGCAGGTTCAGGCATCGGTTGGTGGCCGTGCGGTACAGCCAGCCGACGAACGCGGCCTCCTGCCGGATCTCCGGCAAGCGCCGCCACGCGGTCAGGAATACCTCCTGGGTGATGTCCTCGGCGTCGCCCGTGCTGGCGGTCATCCGCAGCGCCAGCTGATAGATCCGCCGCTGATATCGCCGCACCAGCACCTCGAACGCCGCTGGGTCACCCTCCCGGGCCCGCACCACCAGGGTGGCATCGTCCGGGCCGGCATCAATGGCCGTCGCGCCCTGACCCGTCGTCGTGCGAACTCCAGCCACACTCCGCGCTCCCGTCGTCTGCTGCTGCATATGCTCAGACACGGCCGCGGGCGGAATGCTCACGGGCTACGGCACCCCCTATCAGGTGGCGGGGATCACACGCCAACGTCTGACATTATTCCAGGTAGCAATGTCTGGATGTCACGGAGCCCGAAGTAGTCCTCGACCCTCGGCGGCCCGGTGTCGTTTGCCCGTGGCAGGTGGCTTGTGAGCTGGATCTCGCGGCGGGATCTGCCCTGGCCGTGACGACGGCCAGCGCTCAGGTGTCTTCCGGGTGTAACCGTCCAACACTCCACCTGAACTGAGCACTCGAAGGAGACGCCCAATGAGCACCCCCACCACCTCCAAGACCCCTGCCGGGCCGCCCAGCGGCGGGAGCCAGGCGGCCACCAGCCATGGCCGCACCCAGATCGCCGACATCGTGGTGTCGAAGGTCGCCGGCCTGGCCGCCCGCGAGATCAGCGGCGTGCACACCTTGGGCGGCGGCGCGGCCCGGGCCTTTGCCGCGATCGCCGAGCGGATTCCCGGTGCCAGCAGCAGCGTCAGCCAGGGCGTCGGGGTGGAGGTCGGCGAGAAGCAGGCCGCGGTCGACCTGGACGTCGTCGTCGAGTACGGCGTGGCCATCACCGACCTGTCAGCCGCGATTCGCCGCAACGTGATCGGCGCGATCGAGCGGATGACCGGCCTGGAGGTTGTGGAGGTCAACATCGCCGTCAACGACGTGTACATCCCCTCGGACGACGGCGGCGACGAGCAGGCCCCGGCACCGTCGCGGGTCACGTGACCCAGCCCGATGTGGACCGGATCGCTGCTGCCGTGCTGGCCTGCCCGCTGGTGGCCGGCCTGCACGGCGGTCGGTTCGGCGAGGCCGCTACCTACCTGCCGGGCCGGCGCGTTGCGGGCATCCGAGTGACCGCTACCGAGGTGTTCGTGCATGTCACCGGCCGCTACCCGGCCACGGTCAGGCAGATCGGTGACGCCGTGCAGGCCTGCGCCGGGACTCACACGGCGGACCTGCCCCTCACCGTGACCGTCGAAGACCTCGACCTGCCCACTGTCCAGCCCGGGCCAACACCCCCCAGCCCAGTCAAGGAGCCCAGCCCGTGAACGCCACCCTGCTCGGACTGATCGCCGGCCTCGCGCTCGGCTTCGCCAGCGCCTTCGGCGGCTTCGCCGCCTTCGCCATCGTGCTGATCTTCGGTGCCGCCGGCCTGCTGGTCGGCCGCTACCTCGACGGCCAGCTCGACCTGTCCGAACTGACCGGTCGGGGGCGCGGCCGACGATGACGCTCACCGACACCCTGCCCGCGGCCCAGCCCGGCACACCACCGCCCAGCAGCCACGGCCTGCCCGTGGTGGAGTCCCGTGGCAACACCACGATCGATGACCAGGTTGTGGCGAAAATCGCCACCCGGGTCGTCACCGAGGTCGAGAACGTCGGTGGCGCCGCCCGCCGGGTGCTCGGCGTGACGGTGGGCTCAGAGGCCGCCGCGCAGCGGCCCCGGGTGCAGGCCACCGTGACCGGCACGGCGGTCACCGTCGACGTGCGACTGTCGATCACCTACCCGGCACCAGTCTCCCAGGTCAGCCAACGGGTGCGCACCCGCCTCATCGACCGGATCACTGAGCTGACCGGGCTCACCGTCAGCCAGGTCGACATCACCGTCACCGCCCTGACCACCCCCCTCGCCTCCACTCGCCGGGCGCTGCAATGATCCGCCGGCCCCGCCGCACCCTGCCGGCTCTGCTGGTCGCGCTTGGCCTGCTGGCAGCCGCGGTGCTGACCGCGATCTCCTGCATCCAGTTGCTGCTTGGCCAGCCACCGCTGCTGCCTTTCGCCGAACTGGCCCGGACCGCCAGCGGCCTGAGCTGGAACCAGCCGGTCGTCCTGGCTGGTGCCGCCGTCATCACCCTGCTGGGCCTGATGCTGCTCGCCGCGGCCCTTGTCCCCGGGACCCCCACCGTCCTGCCCCTCGCGCCGGTCGCCGACCAGCCCGAGGCGGGGGTCACCCGGCCCAGCCTGTCCCGGTCGTTGGCCAACGCGGCGGCCGCCGTGGACGGCATCGACCACGCTCAGGTCCGGGTCCGGGACTGGCGGGTCACCGCTACCGTCCGGACCCCGCTGGGTTCCCCCGGGCTGGACGAGCAGGTCCGGTCCGCCCTTGCCGAACGTCTCGACGACATCGCACCGGCCCGCCACCCCCGGATCCGGGTGCGCCTGTCCGCGGCCAGGAGCAGCTGATGAGCAACCCCAACCGGCCCGCCCGCCTCAACCGCGTCCTGCTCGCCCTGCTCGGGCTGGCCCTGGCGGGGGTCGGCGGCGCGGCCCTGGCCCTCGGCCTCGGCCAGCTCCGCGGTGTCCTACCCGCCCTGGACCCCGCCGCTCCGCTGATCCCCGCCGGCACCGCAGTGCAGCCCTGGGTGCCCTACCTGGCCGCGGCAGCCGCGGTCGCGGTAGGCCTGCTATGCCTGCGCTGGCTCCTCGCCCAAACCCTGCGCCGCCCCAAGACCGGGACCTGGCGCCTACCCAGCGACGACCCGGCCCAGGGCACCACCCGTATCGACACCGACGTCGTCGCCGCCGCCCTGGCCACCGAAATCGAGCACTACCGCGGAGTACACAGCGCAACCGCCCATCTCACCGGCACCAAGACCGCGCCAGCACTGCACCTCGTCGTCAGCACCGAAGCAGGCACTCCGCTCAGCCCGCTACGCGAGCACATCGCCGACCAAGCCATCCCCCGGCTCCGCCGCGCCCTGGAGCTGGACACCCTGCCAACCGAGCTGCTGCTGCGCATCGACGCCACCAGCGCCACGACGGCCGTTCGCTGATCCACTGAGCACCCCGCTCGCGCCCAGGGCTTGGGGTGGCCTCGGGTCAGGCGATCGTGGTGACGCCTAGTTGGCCGAGCAGCTGGCGGACGCGCTGCTCGATGTCGCGTCCACGTCACCGGCTGACCGGCCGTCCACCGCCCCCAAAAGATCGCCGGCGACGTGGCGCTCGTGACACAGTGCGCGAGGTGACTGGTCGCGGTGATGCTGGCTTGAGCGGTCCATCGCGCCGGTCGTGGTTGACGCCGGGTGTTGGCGGTATCGGCACGGCTAGCTTC
>JACDBJ010000014.1 GCA_013695005.1 Pseudonocardiales bacterium | reverse complement strand
GCGGTGAGCACCACCGCGGCCGAGCTCGTGGCCCGCTGCCGACCGCACACGGCATTGCCGATCGGGGTCGGCCTCGGCGTGCGTTCCGGCGCACAGGCGGCGGAGGTCGCCGGCTTCGCCGACGGGGTGATCGTGGGCTCGGCATTCGTCACCGCCGTCGAGCAGGGCGGCGAGGCGGCCGTCCGGGAGCTGGCCGGCGAGCTGGCTGCCGGAGTGCGGCGAACTCCTGCGCGAGCACCGGCTCCGTGGTCCCCTTCACCGGGCAGATAACCTGGCGGCCGTGAGCTCCATAGTCACCGCCGTCCTCGCCAGCATTCCCAGCCCTGACCGTGGCGTCTGGCAGCTCGGGCCGATCCCGATCCGGGCCTACGCGTTGTGCATAATCGCCGGAATCGTCGTGGCCGTGGTGTGGGGCGAGCGTCGGCTGGTCGCCCGCGGTGGCCCGAAGGGTGCGGTGGTCGACGTCGCGGTGTGGGCCGTGCCGTTCGGGCTGGTCGGCGGCCGGCTATACCACGTGGCCACCGACTGGGAGACCTACTTCGGACCCGACGGCAACCCGATCGACGCGCTGAAGATCTGGCAGGGCGGATTGGGCATCTGGGGGGCCATCGCGCTTGGCGCGGTCGGCGCCTGGATCGGCTGCCGCCGCCGCGGGATCCCGTTGCCGTTCTTCGCCGACGCGGTTGCGCCCGGCATCGTCGTCGCGCAGGCCATCGGCCGGCTGGGCAACTACTTCAACCAGGAGCTCTACGGCGGCCCGACGGACCTGCCGTGGGGGCTGGAGATCTACCAACGGGTCGTCCCCGGCACCGACACCCCGGACGCGCTGGCCGGGGTGGCCGTCGACACGACGCCCATCGCGATCGTGCATCCGACGTTCCTCTACGAGCTGCTCTGGAACCTGGGCGTGGCGCTGCTGGTCGTGTGGGCGGACCGGCGGTTCCGCCTCGGCCACGGCCGGGCGTTCGCGCTGTACGTCGCGGGCTACACCGCCGGCAGGTTCTGGATCGAGATGATGCGTACCGACCCGGCGACCAGGGTCTTCGGCGACATCCGGATCAACGTCGTGGTGGCGGCCGTGGTGTTCGTGGCGGCGGTCGCCTACGTGTTTCTGCAACGCAAACCGCGCGAGGTGCTGGACCTGCCGGACCCCGATCCACCGGGCACCGAGCCGGCAAGCAAGGCCCAGAGGGCGGCGTAGATGGCGACATTCGCAGGGTTCGGCGAGCGGGTGGTCGAGTTCTACGAGGGCCTCGAGGCGGACAACTCCAAGGCCTACTGGACCGACCACAAGAGCCTCTACGAGTCCGACGTCCGGGCGCCGATGGAGGCGCTGCTGGCGCAGCTGGAGCCGGAGTTCGGCACCGGATCGATCTTTCGGCCCTACCGCGACGTGCGCTTCGCGAAGGACAAGTCGCCGTACAAGACCGCCTGCGCGGCGAGCGCACCCGCCGGCTACCTCCAGGTGTCAACCGAGGGTCTGTTCGCGGCTGGTGGCTACTACCGGATGGAGTCCGACCAGCTGGAACGGTTCCGGACCGCGGTGGACGACGCCCGGCGGGGCACCGACCTGCAGGCTCGGCTCGCCGCGCTCACCGACGCCGGGATGACCGTCGCCGGCGACAGGCTCAAGACCAGGCCGCGAGGCGTCGACCCGAACCACCCTCGGCTCGAGCTGCTGCGACACCGCTCGCTCTACGCCTGGCGGAAGTGGGAACCAGACGCCCAGCTCCACGAGCCGAGCTGCGCCGACCGGGTCGCCGGGACGTGGCGGCGGTTGCGGCCGCTGACGCAGTGGCTCGACGACCACGTCGGTCCGCCGGACATCCGTCGGTAACCTGGCCGTCAACCCCCCGCGATACGCTCCGCGCATGAGCCGGCGAACGAAGATCGTCTGCACGATCGGTCCCGCCACGGCAACTCCGGACCGCATCCTCGAGCTGGTCAACGCCGGGATGGACGTCGCCCGGCTGAACTTCAGCCACGGCAACCGGGACGACCACAAGCGCGTCCACGCGATGATCCGCGAGGCCGCCGATTCCGAGGGCCGCGCGGTCGGGATCCTGGCCGACCTGCAAGGCCCGAAGATCCGCCTCGGCCGTTTCGCCGCGGGCCCCGTCGAGTGGCGCACCGGCGAGGAGGTCCGGATCACCGTCGAGGACGTCGCGGGCACCCACGACCGGGTCTCCACGACCTATGGCGGACTCGCCGACGACGCCCGGCCCGACGACCGGCTGTTCGTCGACGACGGCCGGGTCGGCCTGCGGGTGGTGGACGTCGAAGGCCTCGACGTCGTGTGCCGGGTGACCGAGGGCGGCCCGATCAGCGACAACAAGGGCCTGTCGATGCCGGGCATGAACCTGTCGGTGCCTGCGCTCAGCGACAAGGACAGGGCAGACCTGGCCTTCGCGCTGGACCTGCGGGTCGACTTCATCGCGCTGTCGTTCGTGCGCTCCCCGGCCGACGTCGACCCGGTGCACCAGATGATGGACGCGGTGGGCTGCCGGCTGCCGGTGATCGCCAAGCTGGAGAAGCCCGAGGCGGTGGACAACCTCGAGGCGATCGTGCTCACCTTCGACGGGATCATGGTCGCGCGGGGTGACCTCGGCGTCGAGATGCCGCTGGAGAGCGTGCCGCTGGTACAGAAACGGGCCATCCAGATCGCCAGGGAGAACGCCAAGCCGGTGATTGTGGCGACCGAGATGCTCGAGTCGATGATCACCAACCCCCGCCCGACCAGGGCGGAGGCCTCCGACGTCGCCAACGCCGTGCTCGACGGCGCCGACGCGCTGATGCTCTCCGGCGAGACGAGCGTCGGCCGCTACCCGATCAAGTCGGTACGCATGATGGGCCAGATCGTGCAGGCCGTCGAAGCCGGCCCCGCCGGGGTGCCGCCGCTGAACCACCTGCCGCGTACCAAGCGGGGCGTGCTGTCCTTCGCGGCCCGGGACATCGGTGAGCGGCTGTCCGCGCGGGCGCTGGTGGCCTTCACCCAGAGCGGCGACACCGTGCACAGGCTGGCTCGCCTGCACACCAGCGTGCCGCTGCTGGCGTTCACGCCGGTCGCCGCCGTCCGAAGCCAGCTCGCGCTGACCTGGGGCACCGAGACGTTTCTGGTAGAGCAGGTGCACTCCACCGACGCGATGGTCCGCCAGGTGGATACCGCGATGCTGGGCATGGAGCGGTTCCAGCCCGGTGACCTCGTGGTGATCGTGGCCGGTTCACCGCCCGGCACCTCCGGCTCCACCAACCTGATCCGCGTGCACCGCCTCGGCGAGGAAGACCACGCCTGAGCACGCCGCGAGCCGCGCCGCCGCCAGCCACCACTCGTGTGGCTTTTCTTGCGCCCAGCGGAAGCGCTGCCACATGAGTGGCCTGAAGTACTGAGCCCGTGCTGGCTGCCGACGGAGTTGCCCGGGGCCAGCCGGTGCTGGACGGGGTGGTTGCGCTGCTGGACCTCGAACAGCTCGAGGTCAACCTGTTCCGCGGCGTGAGCCCACCCGGGCTGCCCACGAGGGTCTTCGGTGGGCAGGTGGCCGGCCAGGCACTGGTCGCGGCGGGACGCACCGTGCCGGTCGAGCGCGAGGTGCACTCGCTGCACGCGTATTTCATCCGGGCCGGCGACCCGAAGATCCCGATCGTCTACCAGGTCGAACGCATCCGCGACGGGCGCTCGTTCACCACCCGCAGGGTGCTGGCTATCCAGCACGGCCAGGCGATATTCGCGCTGTCAGGATCGTTCCAGCTGCCGCAGGATGGCTTGGAGCACGCCGACGCGCTGCCGGCCGGGATTCCGGACCCGGAGTCGCTGCCGGACATCGGGCAGCTCGTCGAGGAGTCCGGCACCGACAGCGGGCTCTGGGCGAAGGTGCCGAGGCCGAACCTGCGCTACGTCACCGGGCTCGGCTGGCCCCGCGCCGTACCGGGCTGACCGACGGACCGATCCAGGTATGGATGCGTGCCGACTGCACGCTGCCCGAAGACAAGCTGCTGCGCGTCTGCATGCTGACCTACGCCTCGGACCTCACGCTGCTGAACTCCGTCATCGCTCGCCACGACATCCACGTGCCGGACGAGCGGATCCAGCGCGCCAGCCTCGACCACGCCATGTGGTTCCACCGGCCGTTCCGGGCCGACGAGTGGCTGCTGTACGAGTGCTGCTCGCCGACCGCGTCGGGATCGCGTGGGCTGGCGCAGGGTCGCTTCTTCAGCCGGGACGGCCGTCTGGTCGCGACCGCGGTCCAGGAGGGGCTGGTCCGGATCACGTCGCACGTCTGACATGGCGCACGCCGATCGCGGGTACGCGACGATATGGACCCTGTAGAGCTGTACCGAAGGTTCCTGCTCGAGCTGTGGTCGGCGCCCGACGAGGACCTGGAGCGGCTGGCCGCCGAGGTCGTCTCGCCGGACTTCGTCGGGTACTGGCCCGACCACGTCGTGCACGGCCCGAGCGGGCTGGCAGAGGTGATCAAGGCTGGTCGCGAGCCGTTCGACGACGTGAACGTCCGCCTCGAGTCCGGGCCGATCACTGGCGAGGACATGGTCGCAGCCCGGTGGACGTTCAGCGGCAAGCTGCCGGACGGCACGCCCTACGTGTTGCGGGGCGCCGACGTCCTGCGGGTGGAGGACGGCCGGTTCGCGGAGTACTGGCCGAGCTATGACGGCGTAACGGCCAACGCCGCCCTGAGCAGCGCCTGAGTCGTCGGTCACGTCACTGGCGCGGATGGCCGACCAGGCGCATACTCAGTTTTGAACGCGTTCAAATGCGCGGATCGAGGTGGCGATGATGGGCAGTGGCTTGACGGGTTCCTTCCTGATCCTGACTCTCGGGGTGATCTTGACTGCCGGTGTCGGTCTGATCCTGGCGCGCAGCGGGCGGGCGCTGCTGTCGGAGGTCTACGACGACGATCGCACCGCCGCGTCGGTCACCCGGCTGGTCGTCGTGCTGTTCGGGCTCGTCGTCCTCGGGGTGGTGGCCCTGCTGTCCACTGCGGAGCTCTCGGGTGACGGTCTCGCCGAGACCGTGCTGGTCAAGCTCGGCATCGTGCTGCTCGTGGTCGGCGCCGCGTACGGCGGCACCCTCATGGTGCTGGCCAGGATCAGGGCCGCTCGGCGCGAGCAGCAGCATGCCGACCTGACCCGAGAGTCGCTGCAACGAGCCAACCGATCGCCGGAGCGAACGCCGCGGGTGATCGAGGCCGGCCCATAATGACGGCGCCGGCTACCGCGAGGTCCGAGCAGACCAGGGCGCAGATCGTCGAGGCCGCCCTCCGGCTGTTCCGCGAGCGGGGCTACGCGGGCACCACGATGCGGGCGGTCGCCGAGGAGGCGGGGGTGTCGGTGGGTAACGCGTACTACTACTTCCGATCCAAGGACGAGCTCGTCCAGGGCTTCTACGACCAGCTCGCCGCGGACCACCGTGCCGCGAGTGCGCCGGTGCTCGCGCGCACCACCGACCTCGGCGAGCGGGTGGCGGGGACCTTGAACGCATGGTTGTCGATCGCCGAGCATTATCACGCGTTCGCCGGCCGCTTCTTCGCCGTGGCTGCCCAGCCGGGCAACCCGCTGTCGCCGTTCAGCTCCGCCAGCCATGCCGCCCGCGACGCCGAGCTCGCGCTGTGGGACGACGTGCTCGCCGGCTCGTCGACCAGGATCGCGGCGCAGCTGCGGGCTCGGCTGCCCGAGCTGCTGTGGCTCTACCAGCTCGGCATCGTCCTGTTCTGGGTGCACGACAGCTCACCCGGGCTGCGGCGCACCCGTGAGCTCGTCGGGCGGTCGGCGCCGCTGGTGGCTCGCCTGGTCAGGCTGGCCCGGCTGCCCACGCTCGGACCGGTCGTCCGGCAGGCGGCCGACCTGGCCGCCTCCTTGCGCGGCAGCTAGGTCTGGCGCTGTCTCACTTGCGCACGCGGTAGTGCAGGTGGGTGACGTCGGTGCCCTCGATGACGGTCGGCCCTTCGAGCTTGACCGGCGAGCCGGCCAGATTGTCGAAGAACCGGATGCCCTCGCCGAGCAGGACGGGCACCAGGTTCACCGCGATCTCGTCGAGCAGCCCGGCGTCGAGCAGCTGCTGGGTGATCGTCGGCGTCGCGACCGCGACGACCTTGTCGCCTGCGACGGCCTGCGCCTGCCTGACTGCGCTCTCCGGGCCGTCGGTGACGAAGGTGAACGGTGCGTCCTCGCGTGGCCAGCCCTCCGGGACGGTGTGGGTGACCACGAACACCGGCGCGCCGACCGGGTGGTTGCCACCCCAACCGTTGGTGATGTCGAACAGGCGGCGGCCGCAGATCAGCGCGCCCACGTCGGCGAACGACTCACGCAGGTGCTCCGCGCTGGCCTTGGACGTGTGGAACGTCAGGTCCGGCCTGGTCGTGGTTACCTCGATGTCACCGTTGTCGTACCAGCCGAAAAGGTGCTCCACCCCGTCGTCGGGGTCGGCGATGAACCCGTCGAGCGACATCGACATGTCGGCGACAACCTTGGCCATGGGAATGCTCCTTCCGAGGATCCGGCGCCCCCGGTGGGCACTCGCACCTGGGTCGGAGCGGCCGCGCCGGTCTCGACATCCGGCTACCTGTTTCTACGCGCGCATCTCGACGACGGCGAACGACTCGGCTGGCAGCGTGATCCGCCCGCCCTCTATGCTCGCCTCGCCCGAGGCCAGCAGGACCCGGCCGACGGTGTCATGGCACCACACCGTCGTCTCCGCGGCTCCGAGGTTCACGGCCACCCGGAGCCCACCCCGGTGCAGGACCATCGTGCGGGCCCGCTCGTCGGCGTCGACCCCGCTGCGGTGCAGCCACGGGTCCGACAGCTCCGGGTGTGACCTGCGCAGTGCGATCAGGTCCCGGTAGGTGCGGTGCAAGGTGTCGTGCGGCTCCCGGCCCAGCTCGTCCCAGTCCAGCTTCGATCGCAGGAAGGTCTGCTCCTCGTTCGGGTCCGGCACGTCGATGTCCGCCCAACCGTGGTCGGCGAACTCCGCGAAGCGGCCCTCCCGGATGTTGTCGCGCAGCTGGGCGTCGGGGAAGTGCGAGAAGAACTGCCACGGTGTGCCCGCGCCCCACTCCTCGCCCATGAAGACCATCGGCGTGTACGGCGAGCAGAGCAGCACCGCCGCGCCACAGGCCAGCAGGCCGGGGGACAGCGTCGCCGAGAGCCGGTCGCCGGTGGCGCGGTTGCCGATCTGGTCGTGGTTCTGCAGGTACGCGACGAACCGGTGTGCGGGGATCCGCCAAGTGTCCACCGGCCGACCGTGCCGGCGGCCCCGGAACTCCGACCACGTGTCGGCGTGGAAGAACGCATGCCGCAAAGTCCTTGCCAGCCCGTTCAGCCCGGCGGTCGCGAAGTCGGCGTAGTAGCCCTGCGACTCGCCGGTGAGCGTGGCGTGCAGCGCGTGGTGCACGTCGTCGTCCCACTGGGCCGCCAGGCCGTAGCCGCCTGCCTCGCGGGCGGTGACCAGCCGTGGGTCATTGAGGTCGGACTCGGCGATCAGCGTCAAGGGGCGCCGGACATGGGCGGACATTGCCTCTACCTCGACGGCCAGCTCCTCCAGCAGGTGCATCGCGCTGCCGTCGACGAGCGCATGCACGGCATCGAGGCGAAGGCCGTCGACGTGGAAGTCGTGCAGCCACATCACAGCGTTGTCGATCACGTACCGGCGCACCTCGTCGGAGTCGGTGCCGTCGAGGTTGAGCGACGGACCCCAGATGTTGCGGCCGGCGAAGTACGGGCCGAACCGGTCGAGGTAGGCGCCGGACGGCCCGAGATGGTTGTGCACGACGTCGAGCACGACGCCCAGCCCGCGCCCGTGGCAGGCGTCGACGAACCGCTTGAACGCGTCGGGACCGCCGTAGTTCTCGGTGACGGTGTACCAGGCCACGCCGTCGTAGCCCCAGTTGTAGGGCGCGTCGACCGCGTTCACCGGCAGCACCTCGACCAGGTCGATGCCGAGCTCGACCAGGTGGTCGAGGCGATCGATGGCGGCGTCGAAGCTGCCCTGCGGGGTGAACGTGCCGATGTGCAGCTCGTAGAGCACGCTGCCGGGCAGCGCCCTGCCGGTCCAGGCCTGGTCGGTCCAGTCGAAGGCGGACTGGTCGTAGATCCGCGACGGGCCGTGCACACCGTTGGGCAGCCACGCCGAGCGCGGGTCGGGCAGGGCGACGTCGTTGTCGTCGAGCAGGTACGCGTAGTCGGTACTCGGGCCGGCGTGGTCCACAGCCGCCTGCCACCAGCCGTCGTCGCCGCGGCACATGTCGTGCACTGTGCCGTCCACGACCACCCGCACCTGCTTGCGCTGCGGCCCCCACACTCTGAACTGAGTCACACGGCCGATCATGCCCGGTGCGGCGACCAGGGAAACCGCCGCCGACCCGGGTGGCCCAACAAGTCACGCGTCCGCGCACCTGGTCAGCGTCGCGGAGATCTCCGCTGCCGATCCAGCCCCGTCTGCCCGGTAGTCGGCGGCGATCCGGGCAAGCAACTCCCGGCCCGGTCGTCGTACACCGCCAGCTCCGTGAGCTTCTCGAACAGCTCCCGGTAGCCGGCGACCTTCTCCGGGTCCGAGATGAGCACGGTCCCGTCCCGGGTGCCGTAACCCTACGACCGGGTCATCGCCACCGCGATCTCGTCCAGCTCGGCGGAACCCTTGCGCGCGGTTGCCGTGTCGTCGGCGGCGAGCGCGATGCCCACCTGGGCGGCGAGGAGCCGGGCGCGGGCCAGCCGGTTGGTCGGCTGGGCCATCAGCGCGGACTGGATGGAGGAGAGTGCCGCCGCGGCGCGCTGCTGGGCGATTCGCAGCAGCGCCAGTCCCGGCTGCGGATCACGGCCGAGCCGGTGCGCCCGCTGGTAGGCCTCCTCGGCGGCGGTGAGATCGCCACGCAGCCGGTTGATCTCGCCGACCTGGTAGTGCCCCTCGGCGGCGGTGGCGGTGAGCATGTCCGCGAGGTCCACACAGACCTGGGCGGCCTCCCGCGCTGAGCTGTCCCAGTCGCCGGTGAGTTGCTGGAGCTGGGCCCGGTGCACCCGGCAGATCCCGGCGAAGACGACGGCCACTGGCATCGTCGCGAGCCAGCGCTCGGTGGCCTCGGTCCATTGCCGCATCCGTCGGTAGTCGGCGAGTTCGTGGCAGGCCGCGATCACGTTGCAGTAGATGTTCCCGGCCATCTCCGGCGGCAGCTCGTCCGCGAGCACCGAGACCATCGCCTCGTCGAGCAGCGCGAGACCTTCCATGACGCGGCCGTTCTTGATCAGTACGCGTCCCTCGCCCTCTAGCCCGCTGGCGACGAGCGCCGGCTCGGCGAGCCGTGCGCCCATCTCCTGGACGAGCCGTGCGCTAGCGATCACCGCGTCCGGGTCAGGACTGTCGATCATCGCCTCGACCTGCGTCGTGTAGAGCAGGCCGCCGTGCGCCCTGCTCTCCGGCAGGTCGGCCAGCAGGCGTTGAGCCCTACCGAGCCACCCCATGCCGGGCGCCTCTTCGCCGCGGAGGAAGTAGTTGTAGCCGATCCCGAGCGCGGTCTCGGCGGCCGCGGCCGGTCGGTCGTCGTCGAGGTATGCGCGGTAGGCGGCCTCCCACGCGGAGTTGCACACCTCGATGTCGCCGATCCACCAGGAGGTGCCGCCGAGGGCGTCGAGGTCGTCGGCGTTGAGCTCGGCGACCTGCCGGGCCGCGAGGAAGTTCGTCCGCGCGGCGGACCACTGCCTGTCGTGGTACGCCTCACGCGCCATCGCGAGGAGCTCGCTCACATCGGTCATCGGCCGCCGCCAAAGTCGCCGCACCGTTCGTCGGGCAACCGTACCGTGCGCAAACGCCGTTCAGGCGCTCGCGACCAGCAGGGCGACCGGGTAGCGGTCGAGCACGTGTCCCAGCGCTGGGGCGTTGCCGGTCACCGGCCGGCCGGTGATCACGTCGGTCCAGTCCGGCGCGCCGGCGGGCAGCGGCAGAACGGTGTCACCCCAACCGCCACGCGCGGCGAGGCCGACGGGCAGCCTGGTGGCCACCGCGACCAGCGACGGTGAGCGTATGAAGGCGACGGCATGCTCGGCGGCGTCACCCTCGGCCTGCAGCGGCCGGTAGCCGGTGAAGAGCTCAGGCCGGTCGCGGCGCAGCCGCAGCGCTCGGGAGGTGACCAGCAGCTTCGCCGCGCCGGTGGCGTCGACGGCGGGCACCTCGCCGCCGTCGAGCTGGGCTAGCAGCGCCCGCCGGGCTCCGAAGTCCACCGGACGGCGGTTGTCGGGGTCGACCAGGGAGTACTCGAACAGCTCGGTGCCCTGGTAGACGTCGGGCACCCCGGGGCCGGCGATCTGCAGCAGCTTCTGGCCCAACGAGTTCGACCAGCCTGGCGCGGCGATCCGCTCGACGAACGCCTCGATCTCGGCGACCGTCTCGGCGTTCCCGAGCACCTGCTGCGGCCACGCCGCGATGGCGGCGTCGACCTCGGCCACCGGCTCGACGTGGCTGGTGGCGAGCTTGGCCTCCTTCGCGGCCTTGAGCAGGTACTCCCGCATTCGCTCGGCGCTGATCGGCCAGGCGCCGACCAGGTTCTGCCAGGCCATCAGCTCCAGCGATGGCTCCGGCAGGGGGTGGCGTCGCAGCCACGGCCGCAGCGCTGCCGACCACGCGTCGGGCACTTCGGCCAGCACGGCTAGCCGGGCGCGCACGTCCTCCGAGCGTTTGGTGTCGTGGGTGGACAGCGTGGTCATCATCCGTGGCCAGGCTGCTTCGCGGGCCTGGGCGGCGGCGTGGAACTCGGCGTGGGTGACGCCGAAGCGGTCCGGCGCCCCGCCGACCTCGTTGAGTGCGACGAACCGGTTCCACCGGTAGAACGCGGTGTCCTCCACGCCCTTGGCCATCACCATGCCCGAGCTCTGCTGGACGCGAGCCGCCAGCGGGCCCTGCGGTTCCGCGAGCATCCCGGCGTGGATCGTGTCGATCACGTCAGCCAGCTCGGGTCGCCTGGTCCGCGCGGTGTCGACAGCGGTGTCGAGTGCCCCACGCCCCTCCGGCAGGTAGCTGCGGTACGCCGGGAACGAGCTGAGCACCTCGGCGACAGCGTCGCGGACCACCTCGGGCGGCGCGGCCGGCACCAGCTCAGCGATCCTGCGGACCTCCGCGGTCAGGATGATGTCGGCCACCAGCCGCCGCGACTGATGCGTCTCGGTGCTCAGAGCAGCGCGGCCGCCGGTCAGCTCGGCGGCCAGCTGC
>JACDBJ010000007.1 GCA_013695005.1 Pseudonocardiales bacterium | reverse complement strand
GGATCGCCGGGCTGCGCGACCGGGCGCGGCGCGCGCTGTCCGGCTGGGTCGACCGCGAAGCTCGGCTGGTGGCCACGCTGCGCGCCCGGCCGGTGCTCACGGATCCCTGGCGGGCGTTCGCCGAGCGCGAACGGGAGGTGACGAGACTGCGCGACGGCGCGCGCGGCAGCATGCGGCGGCAGGTGGCGGGGCTCGACACCGAGCTGGCGCACCTGCGCGCCCGGTTGACGACCCTGGGTCCGGCGGCGACCCTGGCCCGCGGTTACGCCATCGTGCAGCGCGTCCCGGCCGGCGAGCCCCACGATCCGGCTGGATCACGGCCGCTTCCGGTGCTGCGCTCGGTCACGGAGGCCGAGCCGGGGAGCATGCTGCGGATCCGGCTCGCGGACGGCGCGGTGCCCGCGGTCGTCGCAAGCGCTGAGGAGTCCGGCCCGTGAGCGAGAAGCCCGACAAGGTGAGCGCCGACATCGCGGCGATGGACTACGAGCGGGCGCGCGACGAGCTTGCCGACGTCGTTCGCACGCTGGAGACCGGTGGCCTGAGCCTGGACGAGTCGGTGGCGCTATGGGAACGCGGCGAGCTGCTGGCCCGCCGCTGCGAGCAGCAGCTTGCCGGGGCGCGTGAGCGGGTGGACGACGTCCTGCGGCACGCCGACGCCGAGTAACGAACGGCACTCTCGTGCAGTAGGGCCGCCCAAGGAATCCGTTCGCGGGCACCTCGAGGGCCGACCCGACGATCAGCCGGGGGCGAGCACCTCACCGGCACTGACCGCGGCGGCCAGCACGCGGATGTCCTCCTCCGTGCCGCTGCCGGTGATCAACACGCGAGCGACCGGAGGCCCTGCCACCGTCGGCGCGAACTCCGTCACCCAGCTCGGTTCGTTGCGGCCGCCACCGGTGTAGATGATCCACCGCTGCCCGGCGACCTCGACCGGTCCGCTCGCGACGGCGGTGGGGCCGACCTCGGCGATCACCAGCTCGCTCTCGGTCGCCGCCGACTGCGCCAACCGCAGGTAGCGGTCCTGCGCCGTGAGCCAGCCGACCCGGACCGCGGCCGCGCCACCCACCGGCTGGGTTGACGCAGAGTTGGCCCGCCAGCCGGCCGGCACGCTCGGGATGCGCACCTCGAACGGCATCCGCTTCGCCGCCGACCTCAGCTCCGCCGACGCGTCCACCGTCGGCAACCGATCGGTCTCGACCGACGGCCCGGTGGGGCTGAACGAGCAGGCCCTGGTGAGTCCCGCCACCAGCAGGATGATCGGCACCAGCACCGCCAACGCGATCACGATGTCCTTCATCCCCGGCGTGGCACGCGGTCCCGATGGCGAGGTCACGTGACCATCGTCCCAAAGACCACCTCCCCCGCTGCGGGGGTCCGCAACGGCTCTGCGCGTGTAAGGATCAACCCCTCGCACCTGCAAGGAGACGATATGAGCACCAACGACCACCCTGTCAGCCAGCGCAGACGGGAAGCGCCGGACCGAAACCTGGCGATGGAGCTGGTCCGGGTGACCGAGGCGGCAGCGATGGCCGCGGCACGGTGGGTCGGCCGGGGTGACAAGAACGGCGGCGACGGGGCCGCGGTGGACGCCATGCGCCAGCTCATCAGCGGGGTGGCGATGCGCGGCATCGTCGTGATCGGTGAGGGCGAGAAGGACGAGGCGCCGATGCTCTACAACGGCGAGCTTGTGGGCAACGGCGAGGGCTCGGAGTGGGACGTCGCGGTGGATCCGGTCGACGGCACCACGCTGATGAGCAAGGGCATGCCCAACGCGATCGCAGTGCTCGCGGTGGCCGAGCGCGGTGCGATGTTCGACCCGTCGGCGGTGTTCTACATGGAGAAGCTCGCCGTCGGCCCCGAGGCCGCCGACGTCATCGATCTCACCGCTCCGGCATCGGAGAACATGCGGCGGGTCGCCAAGGCGAAGGGGATCGACGTCGCGGACTGCACGGTGTGCATCATGGACCGGCCGCGGCACGACAAGCTGGTCGAAGAGGTGCGCCAGACCGGCGCTCGGATCCACTTCATCTCCGACGGCGACGTGGCCGGCGCGATCTCGGCGGCCCGGCCGGACACCGGCGTCGACATGCTGATGGGCATCGGCGGTACCCCGGAGGGGATCATCACCGCGGCGGCGTTGAAGTGCATGGGCGGGGCGATGCAGGCCCGGCTGTGGCCCAAGGACGACGCCGAGCGGGCCAAGGCTCTGGACGCCGGGCACGACCTGGAGCGCGTGCTGATGACCGATGACCTCGTCCAGGGCGACAACGTGTTCTTCTGCGCCACCGGAATCACCGACGGCGACCTGCTGCGCGGTGTGCACTACCGGGCAGCGGGGGGGATCTCGACGCATTCGATCGTGATGCGCTCCAAGTCCGGCACCGTGCGCATGATCGACGGCTACCACCGGCTGTCGAAGCTCCGGGAATACTCGGCCGTGGACTTCGACCTGCACGACGCGGACGTGGCGCAGCTACAGGCGAGCGCGCCGCCGGAGTGACCCGCATGTCACCCGATCGGGGGTGGATCAACACCGCACTTCGGCACAGGTCCAAGCGTCTACATAGTGGAGGCTTAACCAGACGTTGTCGGTTCGCTGAGACGTCGTAGCGGAGGTCGGATGGCGTACTCGTGGCGAGCGCTCGCGCTCGGAGTCGCGGTCACTGCGGTCGGCGTGACGTCGAGCGTGGCGGCCACCGCCTCCCCCGGCGACGCCCAGGCGCAGACGCAGCAGGCCGCGGCCGCTGCTCCGGCACCGGCGGCACCGCAGTTGCCAGCGGCTATCCAGACGTCGCACCGGCAGCCGCGCTTGCAGTCTCACCGCCCTCCGCGCCGCCACCGCCGGTGTTCGCCACGGGAACGCCGTGCCTGGTCAGCGCGCGGGCGTGCATCAAGCTGTCCACCAACCAGGCGTGGCTCATCGCCGGAAACGGCATCTTCTACGGCCCGGTCCCGATCACCCACGGGCGTGCCGGATGGCGCACACCGCCCGGCACGTTCCGCGTCGGCGTGAAGGCGAAGATGCATTACAGCACCTTGTTCGACAACGCATCCATGCCCAACTCGGTCTTCTTCAACGGCGGGATCGCCTTCCACGCCGGCAGCCTGCGGGTTACCTCCCACGGCTGCATCCACCTGTCCAACGCCGCGTCGCTGGTGTTCTACGAAGCGCTGAACCGGGGCGACGTCGTCCAGGTCGTGCCGTAGATCTACTGGATCAGGTGACGTCGCGCCGCACGGTGAACGCGACACCGAGCACGGCGAGTACCAGGCCGTAGAGCGTCAGCACGATCGCACCCTGCCACGGCCCGAGGAAGTCGACGCCGGCCTGGCGCACCTGCAGCACCGCGCTGGCCGCCGAGCCGGGCAGGAACCGCCCGACCGGGTTCAGCGCCGGGATCGCGGTGAGGATCGGCTGCACCACGAACAGGAACACCAGCAGGCCGACGACGGCCGCGACCTGGTTGCGCACCAGCGCGCCGAACCCCACGCCGAGCAACCCGTAGATCGCCAGCACCGCGACCCCGGCCGCCAGCGTGCCGATCACCGTCCCGCCCGCGCCCGACAGCGAGACGTCCTTCGCGGCCAGCCACGGCACAGCGACGACCAGCACCGTGAGCGCGCAGGCGATGCCGTAGACCAGCCCAGCCGCCGCGTAGGTGACCAGCTTGGCGGCGACCACCCGCTCCCGGCGGGGGGTGGCGAGGAACGTCGGCGTGATCGTGAGGTGGCGGTATTCCGAGGTCATGCCGATCACCCCGAGGACCGCGACCAGCGCGGTTCCCCCGGTCACCGTGCTCAGCACGGTTCGCAGCCCGTCCGGGGTGTCCAACGGCGGCGACGGGTTGTCCGGCTCGCCGGCGAAGCCGAGCGCCAGGCCGGCGAACAAGGCCACCAGGCCGACGGCCCCGAGCAGCAGCCACAACCACAGCTTCGTGGTGAACAGCTTGCGGAACTCCGCCTGCACGAGCCTGGTCACGCCCGGTCCCCCGAGGTCAGGGCGAAGAACACGCGCTCGAGGTCGCTCGCCTCGGCGGCGAGGCCGTGCAGCTCGAGGTCCTCGGTGAAGGCGACGTGCCCGACGCCAGCGGCGTCCAGCCCGCTGACGGTGAGCTCGTCCGGCCCGCTCCGCTGCACCCTGGCCCCGCGGGCGGCCAGTGCGGCGGCGAGCTTCTCGGCCTCCGGTGAGCGGACGAGCACCCGCGGCTCGACGCCGGCGGACAGCTCCGCGATCGTTCCCTCGCGCACCAGCCGGCCGTGGTTGATGATCACTACCCTGTCCGCGACCTGCTCGACCTCCGACAGCAGGTGGCTGGACACCAGCACCGTGCGCCCGTCGTCGGCCAGCGAGCGCAGCAGGTGGCGCAGCCACGCAATGCCCTCCGGGTCGAGCCCGTTGCCCGGCTCGTCGAGCACCAGCACCTGGGGATCACCAAGCAGGGCGTTCGCCAGCGCCAGCCGTTGCCGCATGCCCTGGGAGTAGCCGCCGACCGGCCGGTCGGCCACGTCGGTCAACCCGACCATCTCCAGCAGCACCTCGGCCCTGCGGTCGGCGTAGCCGTTGACGGTGGAGTAGACCGCGAGGTGATCGCGCCCGCTGCGGGCCGGGTGGAAGCTGGCCGCCTCCAGGACCGCGCCTACCTGGTCGGTCGGGTGGGTCAGCTCGACGTAGCGCCGGCCGCCGATTGTCGCCGTGCCGGAGGTCGGTGCCACCAGGCCCAGCACGCAACGAAGTGTGGTCGTCTTGCCGGCGCCGTTGGGCCCGAGGAAGCCGGTGACCGAGCCAGGCTCGACGGTGAAGCTCAGGTCGTCGACCGCGCGGACCTCTCCGAAGCGCTTGCTCAGGCCGGATACCGCGATCCGGCCGGTCTGGACGGCCAGCGTTCCCCCTCGGTGCTTACAGCAGTGCGGCGTGAGCGCCGTTAGCCGGTGGAGTGGCCCGGGAACAGGTGAGCCGACGGATCGAGCGTCACCGCGATGTTGTTGATCGCCGTCGCGGCCTCCCCGAAACCGGTGGCGATCAGCTTGACCTTGCCGGGGTACTCGACGATGTCGCCTGCCGCGAAAACTCGATCACGGCGGGTCAGCATGGTGCTGTCTACCACTATCGCGCGGCGTGAAAGCTCCAGCCCCCATGACTCGATCGGCCCCAGGTCGGCGGTGAAACCGAGCGCCGCGACCACCGCCTGCGCGGGGAGCACGCGGCTGTCGTCTCCGGTGAGGACGATCTCGCACTCGGCCAGCGTGCCGTTGTCGCCGCGCAACGCCGTGACCTGCGCGTCGGTGATGATCTCCACCCCGAGGTCGCGCACCTTGTCCACCGTGCCGGCGTGCGCGCGGAACTTCGCCCGCCGGTGTACCAGCGTCACCGAGTTGGCGATCGGGTGCAGCGCCATCGCCCAGTCGAACGCCGAGTCCCCACCGCCGACGACGACCACGTCCTGGCCGGCGTGCACGTTGAGCTTCGGGACGAAGTAGCACAGCCCGCGGTCGAGCCAGTCCTCGCCGACCGGCAGCGGCCGCGGGGAGAACTCGCCGATGCCCGCCGTGATCAACACCGTCCCGGTGTCGACGACCGTCCCGTCCTCCAGAGTCATCCGCAGCCCGCCGCCGGGCCGGTCCAGCAGCTCGCGCGCCTGCCGGCCCAGCAGGTAGGCCGGGGTGTACTGGTCCGCCTGCTCGACGAGCCCCGCGACGAGGTCGCGCCCGACGATGGCCGGGAACCCGGCGACGTCGAAGATCAGCTTCTCGGGGTAGAGCGCGGTGATCTGGCCACCGGGCTCGGGCAGCGAGTCGACGATCGCCGTGGACAGGCCACGGAAGCCCGCGTAGTACGCGGCGTACAGGCCGGTCGGTCCCGCCCCCACGATCAGGACGTCGACCTCGATGGACCCCGGCTGCTCACTCATAGCAATCATGGTAAGCCGTCACATATGCGCAGCAGCGACGCCGGTTCGGCTGGCCCGAACGGTGGGAACGAGGTCCCGGACCGGGTGGAACGCGACACCATGGGCGAGGTACGAGTGCCGGTCGACGCGTTGTGGAGTGCCCAGACGCAGCGGGCCGTGGAGAACTTCCCGATCTCCGGACGTGGCCTAGAGCGGGCCCAGATTCGCGCATTGGGCCTGGTCAAGGCCGCGTGTGCGCGGGTGAACGGGCGGATCGAGGTGTTGCCGGCCGATGTCGCCGAGGCGCTGGCCGCAGCCGCGGACCAGGTCGCGGCTGGCGCGCACGACGACCACTTCCCCGTCGACGTGTTCCAGACCGGCTCGGGTACGTCGTCGAACATGAACGCGAACGAGGTGATCGCCACACTGGCGTCGCAGACGCTCGGGCGTGACGTTCATCCCAACGACCACGCCAACGCCTCGCAGTCCTCCAACGACGTGTTCCCCACCACGATCCACCTCGCCGCGACCGAGGCGGTCGCCCGTGAGGTCATCCCGGCACTGGAGCACCTCGCCGTGGCGCTGCGGGCCCGCGCCGCGGACTGGGCGGAGATCGTCAAGTCCGGCCGGACCCACCTGATGGACGCGGTGCCGATCACCCTGGGCCAGGAGGCCGGTGGCTGGGCCACGCAGGTGGAGCACGGTGTGGCCCGGCTGCGGGACTGCCTGCCCCGGCTCGCGGAGCTGGCGATCGGTGGGACCGCGGTGGGCACCGGGCTCAACGCACCCGCCGGTTTCGGGGCCGCGGTGGTCGAGGAGCTGCGGGCCAGCACGGGCCTGGACGTGCTGTCGGAGGCCGCCGACCACATCGCCGCCCAAGCATCCCGCGACGGGCTGGTCGAGTGCTCCGGCGCGCTGCGTACCGGGGCCGTCTCGCTGTTCAAGATCGCCAACGACCTGCGGTGGATGGGCTCTGGGCCGCGCACCGGGCTTTCTGAGCTACGGCTGCCGGACCTTCAGCCGGGCAGCTCGATCATGCCGGGCAAGGTCAACCCCGTGATCTGCGAGGCGGCCATGATGGTGGCCGCACAGGTGATCGGCAACGACACGACCGTCGCGTTCGCCGGCGCGCAGGGCAACTTCGAGCTGAACGTGATGATGCCGGTGATGGCACGCAACGTGCTGGAGTCCGCCCGGTTACTGGCGTCGGCCTCGCGGTTGCTGGCCGACCGGGTCGTTGCCGGCGCGGAGGCGGACGTACAGCGGATGCGCGAGTACGCCGAGTCGTCGCCGTCGGTGGTGACCCCGCTCAACCGCTACCTCGGCTACGAGGAGGCGACAGCGATCGTCAAGCAGTCGCTTGCCGAGCGCAAGACGATCCGCGAGGTGGTGCTGGAGCGCGGGCACGTCGAGGCCGGGCGGATCAGCGCAAATCAGCTCGACGAGGCGCTGGACGTCCTGCGCATGGCCCTCGGCGGGTCCTAGAGCATCTGGCCCGGCGGGTTGGCCGCGGCGTCCTTGAGCAGCTCGTGCAGGGTGCGGACGTCGCTGCGGCGCGGTTCGTCCAGCCGCTCGATGTACTGCTGGTGGGTCGCCGGCTTTGGGCGGCGGCCTTCGTCGTGTCTGCCATCGGGTCATTATGGGTTCGAGTCCGACCTCGCTGGGAGAATGACGCCGTGCTGCTCGCCGATGTGGTCGCCGCCTCCGGCACCGTCGCGGCTACCCGCTCGCGCCGCGCCAAGATCGACGCGCTGGTCGCCCTGCTCCGCGGCCTCGCGCCTGCCGAGGTGGCGCCGGCCGTCGCGTGGCTGGCCGGCGAGCCACGGCAGGGC
>JACDBJ010000585.1 GCA_013695005.1 Pseudonocardiales bacterium | reverse complement strand
GGTGCAGGCACCGCGCAGCGGGCGTTCGAGCGGCTGGGCGAGGCCGACGTGCCGGCCCGGCTCGCCCTGGACGGTCTCGCGGAGCCGCCGGATCCCGGCCTTGTCACCGTCACCCGTGGCGCGCTGCTCGACGGCTTCATCGGCGAGGCGGGGCTGGTCTTGCTCACCGAGGCCGACCTCACCGGCAGTCGCGGCGAGGAGGCGCTGCGCAAGCTGCCCTCGCGGCGGCGCAACGCGGTCGAGCTGGTCAGCCTGCGTCCCGGCGACTACGTGGTGCACGGCCAGCACGGGATCGGCCGCTTCGTCGAGATGCGCGAGCGCACGGTCAGCGGCGCCCGCCGCGAGTACCTGGTGATCTCCTACGCCGCGTCCAGGCGCGGCCACCCGCCGGACCGGCTGTTCGTGCCGACCGACTCGCTGGACGAGGTCAGCCGCTACGTCGGCGGCGAGGTGCCGGCGCTGAACAAGCTCGGCGGCGCCGACTGGGCCCGTACCAAGGGCCGCGCGCGCAAGGCGGTCAAGCAGATCGCCGCGCAGCTGGTGCAGCTCTACGCCGCGCGGCAGTCGGCGCCCGGCTACGCGTTCGGCCCGGACACCCCGTGGCAGCGCGAGCTGGAGGACGCCTTCCCCTTCACCGAGACGCCCGACCAGCTGGCCGCGATCGACGAGGTCAAGGCCGACATGGAACTGCCGGTGCCGATGGACCGGGTGATCTGCGGCGACGTCGGCTTCGGCAAGACCGAGATCGCGGTGCGCGCGGCGTTCAAGGCGGTGCAGGACGGCAAGCAGGTCGCCGTGCTGGTCCCGACCACGCTGCTGGCCAGCCAGCACCTGCAGACCTTCACCGACCGGATGCGGGCGTTCCCGGTGACGGTCAAGGGGCTCTCCCGGTTCACCGGCCCAGCCGAGGCCACCGAGGTCCTCGACGGGATGGCCAGCGGCACCGTCGACATCGTCATCGGCACCCACCGTCTGCTGCAGGCCGGCGTCCGGTGGCGCGACCTCGGGCTGGTCGTGGTCGACGAGGAGCAGCGCTTCGGCGTCGAGCACAAGGAGCACATCACCTCGCTGCGCACCCACGTCGACGTGCTGACGCTCTCGGCGACCCCGATCCCGCGCACCCTGGAGATGAGCCTCGCCGGAATCCGCGAGATGTCCACGATCACCACTCCGCCCGAGGAGCGGCACCCGGTGCTGACCTACGTCGGCGGCCAGGACACCAAGCAGATCGGCGCCGCCATCCGCCGCGAGCTGCTGCGCGACGGCCAGGTCTTCTACGTGCACAACCGCGTCTCCTCGATCGACCGGACCGCCCGGCAGCTGCGTGAGCTGGTGCCCGAGGCGCGGATCGCCGTGGCGCACGGGCAGATGAACTCCGACCTGCTGGAACGCACCGTCGAAGGGTTCTGGCGCCGCGAGTCCGACGTGCTGGTCTGCACGACGATCGTGGAGAACGGGCTGGACATCTCCAACGCGAACACGCTGGTCGTCGAGCGTGCGGACGCGCTCGGACTGGCCCAGCTGCACCAGCTGCGCGGACGGGTCGGGAGAGCGCGCGAGCGGGGGTACGCCTACTTCCTGTTCCCGCCGGAGCAGCCGCTGTCCGAGACCGCGCATGACCGGCTGGCCACCATCGCGCAGCACTCCGAGCTGGGTGCGGGCACCGCGGTGGCGATGAAGGACCTGGAGATCCGCGGCGCCGGCAACATCCTGGGCGCCGAGCAGTCCGGCCACATCGCCGGCGTCGGGTTCGACCTCTACATCCGGCTGGTCGGTGAGGCCGTGGAGGCGTTCCGCAAGCACGCGGGCGCTGGCGACTCCGATGCCGAACCACCGCGGGTGGAGGTCCGGGTCGACCTGCCGGTGGACGCACACGTCCCGCACGACTACGTGACCGGTGAGCGGCTGCGACTGGAGGTCTACCGCAAGATCGCCGAGGCGACCGACGCCGCCGCGCTGGACGCCATCGTCGCCGAGCTCGCCGACCGCTACGGCGAGCTGCCCACCGCGGTGCGCAACCTGCTGGCGGTCGCCGCGTTCCGGCAGACCTGCCGGCGGCTGGGGGTCGCCGAGGTCGCGCTGACCGGCACCTCGATCCGGGTATCACCGGTGGCGCTGCCCGACTCGGCGCAGCTGCGGCTGAAGCGGCTGTACCTGTCGGCGACCTACCGGCCGGCCACCCAGCTGGTCAGCGTCCCCCGCCCGGTAGTCGGCGACCGCATGGGTGGCGAGCCGCTGCGCGACACCCAGCTGCTGGACTGGTGTCGCCAGTTGATCACCGACCTGTTGGAGCCCGCTGAGCTGGCTGTCGCCGCGGCCGCTACCTAAGCGCGAGCGGGTCGTTTCGGTAGTCGCCACTGGACTCGTCGGAACGTCCCGGTGCGGTCGGCACTACCTCGTGGCCTGACCTCGCCGGGAGGCTACGGCGTCGGTGTACGCCTCGGTGGTTTCGTCATCACGCGCGCGGCCCAGTTCTGCCAGAACGGCTCGGATGGCGTCCAGCGCGGGGCCCACCGCGGCGTGGTTATCCACCATCGACTCGGTCTCGATGAAGGTCTCGTCCAGCTCCGGTACATAGGCGACGGTGGTGAGCAGTTCGAGCCCGCGAGCGGTGAATCGGTAGTTGGAGCAGTGCTTCTCGAACGCGATCAACTCCTCGAATCCCAGGCCGGCGAGGATGCCGCGCATCGCATCAGCGTCGTTCACGGTGGTCTCGGTTTCGGGCTTGGACCCGCTGTCCGGGTCCACTGTCGCGTCCTTGTAGGTCAGTAAAATTGTCGTGCCGTGCTCGGTGCGGATCACGCGCACTCGCAGCTCGCGGCCTGCCCTGGTCAGATCGTGGTGGGGTGTGTCGTAGTAGGTGTCGGCGTAGATGCTGGTCTCCTCGTCCGCGCGCTGCGCGAGAAGCTGGCGGACCTGCTGGCAATCCCGCACCTGTGCTTTGAGCTCGGCCTCGATTGTCACTGCGGCCCCCATTCAGACGACGCGGCGTGCGGTGCGTCGTAGCTCGCCGACGAAGCGGCGGAAGCCTCGATGCAACGCACCGCTGTAGGCCGATGAGGTGATCTTGTACATCGGCGACATGTGACCCTCGCTGTCTTCACCGAATGCCGAGACGAACATCGTCTGGTCCAGCGAGATCACCCGCCAGGTCGGCAACAGGTCGTAGAGGTAGAGCTCCACTGTGACGTCGGTGTGCTTGGCCAGTTCCGTCAGTCGCGCCACCGACAGCCGCACGCCGCTGATGAACGATTCGGGTGATTCGCCGATTTCCCGTGCTCGTGGACTTGCCGTAGGACCTCGGAGCTTGGTGGGTTGATGACGGCTCGGATGGAGGGTGGGTGTGCAGCTGGGAGCCGTAGGCCGTGAGAGGGTAGCCGCCGTGCGGTCCCTTCGGCGTCGATCACTGTTCGTCGTGCTGTCCGCCATGGTCGCGGTCGTCGTCGTCGCGGGCTGCAGCGGCCCGCTCCAGGCCGGCTCCGCCGCCGTTGTGGGCGACACCGCCATCCCGCTCAGCGACGTGCAGTCCCGGTTGGACTACGCGTTGGGCCGCCGCGACCTGATCGCGCAGATCCAGGAGACCGGGCGCGGGCCGGCGGACATCTCGCGCGAGCTGGTGACGCGCTCGGTGCTGCACACCCTGCTCGACGAGGTGGCCCGCCGCGAGGGCATCAGCCCCAGCGAGTCGGCCGTCGCGGACGGTGCGGCCGCCGAGCAGCGGCGGCTGGCCGGCCGGGACAGCCTCGAGGACCCGGCGACGATCCCCGAGCGGGTACGCGACCAGCTGATCGCCGCGGAGCTGGCCCGCCGCTACATCGAGCGGCTGGCCGTCACCATCGACGTCACCACCGCCATGTCGCGCGCCGAGGCGGCGGACAAGGCCAAGCGCATCGCCTCGGGACCCGACGGTGCGCGGGCGGTCTTCGCAGCCGACGGTCAGGACGCCCAACTGGGACTGCGGTTCCGGGCGGCCGCGGACCCTGATGCCGCGACGTCGGTGTTGTTCGGCACCCCGGCCGGCAAGGTCGTGTACTTCCAGCCCTCGCCTGCGCAGGGCGGCTGGCTGATCATCCGGGTGACCGAGCGCCGGACCGACTCGACCCCGACGGCCGGCGACCCGCCGGACACGCCGGTCGCGCAGATCGCGACCGACAGCCTGCAGATGATCGGCTTCCGGCAGCTGCAGCCGCTGGCCGACGAGCTCGGCGTGCGGATCAACCCGCGCTACGGGGTGTGGGACCCGGTGCGGCTGCGGGCGGTGGGCGAGGCGGACGTCTCCGGCGAGGTCCTCTCCGCCCCGGCTCGCTGACGGTCGTCGCGCCTCCATGTCCGACACGGTCGTCCTGCTCAGCACGCGCTTGGGCGCCGTGCTGCCGGCTGAGGCGCTGCCCGCATTGCGCGGCGCCGACGAGGTTCTGGCGGACGGATCCGTGCGGGCGGAGCTGGCGTCGCTGGCTGGCGCCTCGGTGATCGCGCAGTTGTCACCGCCGACCGAGGCAGCCCGGGTGCTGCTCACCACGGACCCGGCTGTTGCTGCCGGCGCCGAACATGTGATCACCACGCCCGAGCCGTGCGGCGCCGCCGTGCTCGACGCGGTGGCGGTGATGGACACGCTGCGCTCGCCAGGCGGGTGCCCGTGGGACGCGGAGCAGACCCACACCTCGCTGCTGCCGTACCTCATCGAGGAGGCCTACGAGCTCTACGGGGCGGTCGAGGACGGCGACCGGACGGCGCTGCGCGAGGAGCTGGGGGACGTGCTGTTGCAGGTCCTGTTCCACGCCCGGCTGGCCCAGGAGCCGGCGGACGCGCCGTTCACCATCGACGAGGTGGCAGCCGACCTGGTCGAGAAGCTGGTGGCGCGTCACCCCCATGTCTTCGCGGACGCGGAGAAGATCACCACCGCCGCGGACCAGCAGCACCGGTGGGAGGAGCTCAAGCGGGTCGAGAAGCGGCGGCAGTCCAGTGTGGACGGTGTCCCGCTGAGC
>JACDBJ010000068.1 GCA_013695005.1 Pseudonocardiales bacterium | reverse complement strand
CCGGAACGCTGCTGGCCGTCGTGCAGCAAGGCAGCCTGACCCGCATCGACGACGACTGCCGCGCCGTGGTGTACGCCGCCGGGCAGTCCCTGGTGGAGCCGAGCGGGTCCCGGCACGTCCACATCGGGCGCAACCTGGGTACCGAGCCCGCCGAGCTGTACGTGACCTACGTCAACCCGATCGGCAGCCCGCTGTCGGTGGATGCCGCGGACCCGGGATGTGGAGAGCGTCGCGATGCACAGCGACCCGATCACTCATGACGTGACCACCTCATCGCGAGCACGACACGACGGCCCAGGCATGGAATGCCGCAGCCACCGCCATGATCGGCGACGTTCGGGAGCTGCTCGCCTACAAGCACGCAGAACCGGCCGACGGGTCTGCGCTGGATCCTGACCCACCTCGTCGAGGAGACGGCCCGCCACACCGCCCGCTGGCACAAGCGAGTGAATGGGCAGGACCGAAGGCCGGATGTGCCCCCCGCCTCGTTGACAATGTGTGATCCAGGTCACTACCGTGACCGCACATGTGGGGGCGATGCGATGGCCGCGAGGCCACCGCCGCCGCCCAGTCCAGGTGGGAGGTAGGAGATGTCGGACGGGACGGACCGGCCGAAGAGCGAGCACGCCCAGGATGCCGCGCTCGCGCACGCCGGCGAGCCGCAGCGCAGTTCCGAGGCGCGCGAGGCGCGCGCCGACGAGCAGGCGCCCAGCCGCGAGGAGCTCGACGCGCGCGAGGAGCGGGTGACCCGCCCGCGCAAGCCGATGGGGCCGACGAACGAGGTGGAGCAGACCCTCCCGGAGGAGCCGTAGGCCCGTTCTCGCACCACTTTCGAACGAATCCCGGGCAGGGGAGTGACAGATGGCGACCGTGCGCCTGATCAGGAACATCGGCCTCGACGATGCGGCGACGAGTACCCAGACCTCGACGGTCAACGAGCCCACGGCCGCCAGTGCGGGGGACCGGGTCTTCGTCACCGGGAACTGGTTCGCCAGCCGCAGCACCGACTCGGGCGCCAGCTGGACGCTGGTCGACCCGTTCACGACGCTCCCGCCCGCGGCCGGCGGGTTCTGCTGCGACCAGGTGGTCCTCTACGACCCCGGCCGCGACATCTGGATCTGGATCCTGCAGTACATCCGGAGCGGCACCAGCAACGTGTTCCGGGTGGCCGTCTCCGCCGGGAACGATCTCGGCTCGTGGCACTGGTGGGACTTCGCCCCGCAGGCGCTGGACGCGACGTGGACCGATCTGTGGTTCGACTACCCCGATGCGGCGGTGAGCGCAAACCATCTCTACATCACGTTCAACGCCTTCAACTCGGCGGACTCCTGGCAGCGCGCGGTGGTCTTCAAGCTGCCCCTGGACACCCTGGCCTCCGCTGGCAGCCTCGGCTACCAGTGGTGGTCGACGACGACGCACGGTTCCCTGCGGCTCACTCAGGGATCCACGTCGAGCATGTACTTCGCCAGCCACAACGCGGGCACGCAGCTGCGGGTGTTCGGCTGGCCGGACGGCTCCAACACGATCGCCTGGTTCGACGTCACGGTGAGCGCGTGGAACCCCGGACCTTACAGCGCGCCCGGCCCGGGCGGCGTCGAGTGGCTCGGCAGGCTGGACTCGCGCATCACCGGGGCGTGGCTCAGCGGGACGCGGGCGGGCTTCCTGTGGACCGCGGCGGCGCGCTCGGGACGGCCGATGCCCTACGTGAAAGCGGCGATGGTGGAGACGGCGACGCAGAGCCTCGTCGAGGAACCCGACATCTGGAACGCGGAGTCCGCATTCGCCTACCCGGCGGCGTGCCCGAACGCCCAGGGGGTGGTCGGGGTGTCGCTGTTCTTCGGCGGCGGTCCGCGGCAGCCCGAGCACGTCGTCGGGTTCCGGGACGGCGGGGCCTGGCGGCTGGTCATCACCCGCTCGAGCACGCACGGCCCGCCCGGCGGCGCCTGGGGTGACTATCTGTCCTGCAAGCGCGCCCATCCGGAGTCGTCGGAGTGGGTGGCGTCGGGTTTCACCCTGCAGGACGGTACCGACCGCCGGAACGTGGAGCCGCAGTTCGTGCACTTCGGCGTCGGGTGACCCGCGCGCTGCCCCTCCGCCGAGCGCCCCGCGCCGCTGACCGCCAGCCGAGAGAGGTCCCGTGGAGCCCGTCCTCGTCCCGGTGGTGCTGGTGGCGGTCGCGGCCGCGTTCGCGGTGTCCGCGTCCGCGGGCTTCGGTGGCAGTCTCATCCTCGTGCCCACGCTGGCGCTGCTGCTCGGCACGAAGCCCGGTGCCGCACTGGCCGCGGTGCTGCTGGCGGCGAACAACGTTGTGAAGGTCGCCGCGTACCGGCAGACCCTCCCGTTCCGCAAGGCCGCCGTCGTGGTGGTGCTCATCGGGATCGGGGCCGCCGCGGGTGCGGTCCTGCTCGTCGCCGCGCCGGAACGGGTGGTGACCGTCGCGGTCATCGTCAGCTTCGGGCTCGCGTTCCTCGCCGAGCGCTTCGATTTCACCCGGCTGCGCCGTCTCGGGACTCCCCTGCTCGCGCTCGGCGCGGGGGCCACGTCGGGCTTCAGTGGGACGTCCGGGCCGCTCAAGGGCCTCGCGGTCCGCGGCCTCGACCTCGACCGGCTGCACCTGGTCGGCGCGCTATCACTGGCCTCGCTCGTCGGTGACGTCACCAAGACCGCGATCTGGACCGAGGCCGCCCTGGTCGGCGCCGACGCCTACGTGCTGGCGCTGGCCTGCGTGCCACTGATGCTCGGTGCGACCTTCCTCGGCCGGCGGATTAACCGGGACATCGGCGAGCGTGGCTACACCGGGCTGTTCTGGACGGTGATGGCCGGCTACACGGCCCGCCTCGTCACCGGCCTATGACCCGACGCAGCCCTGGTGCGGTTGGGCTGGTGCTGCGCTCGGGCAGGGGCGTGCGGAGGCTCGGCCTCCCGGTCGTCCAGTGCCCGAGCAGGTGCTGGGCGAATCGGTCGCCCAGCAGGGTGCTCGTCTGGATCCCGAGAACGACATCGGCGGCGAGGTCGGGCTCAGCCTCCAGAAGCGGCGCGAGGACCCCCCGCCGCACGATCTGCTCGTGCACGGCGTCCGCCTCCACGTGCTCGTCGTGGAAGGCGATGGCGGCCGGCCCGCATCCCA
>JACDBJ010000508.1 GCA_013695005.1 Pseudonocardiales bacterium | reverse complement strand
GGACCGGGACGCCGCTCGCGCCGCTGCTGGCCGAGTCGGGGTTGGACGACCACGCCGTCGAGGTGGCCTTCCTCGGCGCCGACAGGGGTGTGCAGGGCGAGGACGAGCACGACTACGGCCGCAGCCTGGCCGTCGTCGACGCGATGCGACCCGAGGTGCTGCTGGCCTACGAGATGAACGGCGCTCCGCTGACGCCCCAGCACGGCTCGCCGCTGCGGTTGGTCGTCCCGGGTTGGTACGGAATGACCAGCGTCAAGTGGCTGACCAGCATCGAAGCGGTGGCCGAGCCCTTCGAGGGCTGGCAGCAGGCAGTGGCCTACCGGTACACCGAGGACGCCGACGACCCCGGCACGCCGGTCAATCGGATCCGGGTGCGGTCGATGATGATCCCGCCCGGGATCCCGGACTTCTTCACCCGCGAGCGGATCGTTGACGCCGGACCGGTGACCCTGACGGGTCGGGCGTGGTCGGGCAACGGTGGGATCGCACGCGTCGAGATCGGCGTCGACGGCCAGTGGGCCATTGCCAAGCTCGATCCGCCGGTCGGCGAGTTCGCCTGGCGCGGCTGGCGCGCCGAGTGGACCGCGACGCCCGGTGAGCACGAGCTGGCCTGCCGGGCGACGGACACCGCGGGCGAGCTGCAGCCGCTGCACCCGGTGTGGAACTACCAGGGCATGGGCAACAACGCCGTCCAGCGGGTCTCGGTGACCGTCAGGTAGGCGGGTGGCTCAGCGGTGGTCCGGGTCGCGGACCGCCCCGGTGGACGCGGACGTCGCCAGCCGGGCGTAGGAGCGCAACGCCGCGGTCACCGGACGCTGCCGGTCCACCGGCTGCCACGGCCGCTCGGAGGCGTCCATCTTGGCCCGCCGCTCGGCGAGCACTTCGGGCTCGACCAGCAGCTCCAAGGTCCGCTCGCGCACGTCGATGAGGATCCGGTCGCCCTGCTCGACGAGCCCGATCGCGCCGCCGGCGGCCGCCTCCGGCGAGATGTGGCCGACCGCGATCCCCGACGAGCCACCGGAGAAGCGGCCGTCGGTGACCAGCGCGCACTTCGCCCCGAGGCCGGAGCCCTTGAGGAACGCCGTCGGGTGCAACATCTCCTGCATTCCGGGGCCACCCGCCGGTCCCTCGTAGCGCACGACCAACACGTCACCTGGCTGGATCTGCTTGCCGAGGATCACCGACACGGCCTGCTCCTGGCTCTCCACCACCCGGGCGGGGCCCTCGAAGCGCCAGACCTCCTCGGGCACGCCGGCGGTCTTGATGATCGCGCCGTCCTCGGCGAGGTTGCCGTGCAGCACGGCCAGCCCGCCCTCCGTGGAGTAGGCGTGCTCGAGGTCGCGAATGCAACCTCCGGCAGCGTCGGTGTCCAGCGAGGACCACCGGTTGGCCGAGGAGAACGGCTCGGTGGTGCGCACCCCACCCGGCGCCGCGTGGAAGAGCTCCACGGCGGTCGGCGTTGGCGAGCCGCCGCGGATGTCCCAGTCGTCGAGCCACTGCTGCAGCGACGGCGCGTGCACGGCCGCCACCTCGCGGTTCAGCAGCCCGGCCCGGTTCAGCTCACCGAGGATGGCGGGGATTCCGCCGGCCCGGTGCACGTCCTCCATGTGGTAGTCCGAGCTGGGGGAGACCTTGGAGAAGGTGCCCACCTGGCGGGAGACCGCGTCGATCTCGGCGAGCCCGAACTCGACCTCGGCCTCGCGGGCCGCGGCGAGGACGTGCAGCACCGTGTTGGTGGAGCCGCCCATCGCGACGTCCAGCGCCATCGCGTTCTCGAATGCCGCCTTGGTGGCGATCGAGCGGGGCAGCGCGGACTCGTCGTCCTGCTTGTACCACCGCCGGGCCAGTTCCATCACCGTCGTGCCGGCGGCGGTGAACAACGCCCGCCGGGCCGCGTGGGTCGCGAGCGTCGAGCCGTTGCCGGGTAGCGAGAGCCCGAGCGCCTCGGTGAGGCAGTTCATCGAGTTGGCGGTGAACATCCCCGAGCACGAGCCGCAGGTGGGGCACGCGGAACGCTCGACGGCGGTGAGCCCGTCGTCGTCGACGCTGTCCGACGCGGAGGCCGAGATGGCCGTGATCAGGTCGGTGGGCGCCTGCGTGACCCCGCCGACCACCACGGCCTTGCCGGCCTCCATCGGGCCGCCGGAGACGAACACGGTCGGCACGTTCACCCGCAGCGCGGCGTTGAGCATCCCCGGGGTGATCTTGTCGCAGTTGGAGATGCAGACCAGCGCGTCGGCCGCGTGCCCGTTGACCATGTACTCCACGCCGTCGGCGATCACCTCGCGCGAGGGCAGCGAGTAGAGCATGCCGCCGTGGCCCATCGCGATGCCGTCGTCGACGGCGATTGTGTGGAACTCACGCGCGACCCCGCCGGCTTCGCGCACCGCATCGGCGACGATCTCGCCGAGGTTCTTGAGGTGCACGTGGCCGGGCACGAACTGGGTGTAGGAGTTGGCGATGGCGACGATCGGCTTGCCGAAGTCGCTCTCGCCCATCCCGGTGGCCCGCCACAGGGCCCTGGCTCCGGCCGCATTGCGGCCGTGGGTGGTGACGCGCGAGCGCAGCGCTGGCATGTCTGTCTCACTCCTCGGCCGGGCTGGGGTCTGGCAGTCGACCCCCGCTGACAGCCGCAAGTTGGGGTAGATCACGGACGCGGACAGCGGGCAGCGGTAGCTCCGCACCGTCCGTCAGCACCGCGCTGACCTTGGCTTTCTTGCCAAGCCGCAGCGAGGCGATGCGGTCCCACGGTACTCGCCTGCTGCGCAGCACCCGGCGCACGGTGACCGCGTCGGCGTCCACGACGGTCCGCGTCCGCAGCACCCACACGATGATCCCCAGCGGCACCAGGTAGATGTAGACCAGCCCCGGCAGGCCGAACGCCACCGGAGTCGCGCAGATCGCCAACGCCAGCGCGGCGAGGATGCCCAGCGGGGAGATCCGGAAGACCCTGCGCTGCGGGGCCGACTCAGGTTCGGTCTGCGACGTCACTGGGCTGCCGCGAGCCGGCCGATGGCGTCCTCCACCGCCTGCAGCTCGTCCTCGTCGGCGAACGGCGGCCCGTAGCGGGCGGCGAGCAGCGCGTACCACTGCCTCGACTCGCTGTAGGCGGCCAGCGCCTCGTCGCGGCGGCCGCGCCGCTCCTGGACGCCAGCCAGGTTGTTCAGCGAGATGGACAGGTCGCGCACCGACTGGGGTGTGTCGCCGTAGGCCTCCCGGATGTTGCGCGCGAGCTGCAGCGACTCGCTGTAGGCGGCGAGCGCCTTGTCCAGCTCCTCGCGGGCCCGGTGCAGGTCACCGACGTCGTTGAGCGAGATCGACAGGTCGCGCAACGACTGCGCGGTCTCGCCGTAGGCCTCGCGCAGCCGCCGCGCCAGCTCCAGCGACTCGGAGTACGCGGCCTGTGCCGCGTCGAGGTCCTCGTTGGTCTCGTGGATGCGACCCATGTCGGTCAGCGAGACCGACAGGTCGCGCAACGTCTGGGCGCTCTCGCCGTAGGCCTCGCGGATCCGCCGCCGGATGCGCACCGCCTCGGTGTATCCCGCCAGCGTCTCGTCCAGCTCGTCGCGAGCGCGGTGCAGGTCGCCGACGTCGTTGACCGAGATCGACAGGTCACGCATCGACTCGGCCGTCTCGCCGTAGGTCTCGACGATGTGGCGGGCCAGGTCCAGTGCCTCGGTGTAGGTGGTGAGCGCGTCGTCGAGCAGCCCGCTGGCCTCCTCGACCCGTCCGACGTCGGTCAGCGAGCCGGAGAGGTCGCGCAATGAGTCGGCGTTGTCGCCGAAGGTGCTGCAGATCCGCCGCCGTAGCTGCAACGCCTCGGTGTATGCCTCCAGCGCCTCGTCGAGGTGGTCGCGCTCGACCTGGACGCCGGCGATGTTGTTCAGCGAGATCGTCAGGTCGTGCAGCGACTCGGGGGTGTCGCCGTAGGTGCCGCGGTTGCGGCGCGCGATGTGCAGCGACTCGGTGTAGGCGGCGAGGGCCTCGTCGAGCTCGTTGCGGGCGCGGTGCAGGTCGCCGATGTCGTTGAGCGAGATGGACAGGTCCCGCAGCGACTGCGGGGTCTCGCCGTATGCCTGGCGGATGTCGCGCGCGAGCTCCAGCGACTTGGTGTAGGCGATCAGCGCGGCGTCGAGGTCGCCGCGGGCCTCCTGGACCCGGCCGACATCGGTCAGCGCGACGGACAGGTCGCGCAGCGACTGGGCGGTGTCGCCGACGGCGGCGCGGGTACGGCGGGCCAGCCCGAGCGACTCGGTGTAGGAGACCAGCGCCTGGTCCAGCTCGCCGACCTCCCCGTGCAGGCCCGCGACCTCGTTCAGCGCCAGCGACAGCCCCCGCAGCGTGTCGGGCATGTCGGGGAACTGCGCCAGCAGCTCGCGCCGTACGACGACCAGCCCGTGGGCGGCGTCCCACACCGTCAGCTCGTCGTCGGAGGTGAGCAGGATCGACAGCAGCGCATCGGTCGTGCCGAGCTCGAACGGCCGGCCGGCGGCGATCGCGGCCTCGGCATGCGCCAACGCCTCGTCCGGCCGGTTGTCCAGCTCGCAGGCCTGCGCCAGCCAGGCGTGGGCCAGGATCGCGTCGTCCGGCCCGGACGGAGCCGTGATCACTTGGTTCGCGGTGGCCAACGCCACGCCGCTCTGACCTGCGGCGAGGGCGCTCGCGGCGCGCTGCAGCAGGGTCGCGGCGGTGACGGACGGGTGGATGGGCTCCCCGAGGGCCGGTGCGAGGGGGTCGCGCGCCGGGTCCTGGGTTTCGCCCGCTTCGGCTTGTGGCTCCGGCGCGCTCATGGGGGGATCTTAGGGCCGTACGGTGTAAGTCGGGCGACGTCATTCGAGTGGGCGACGGCGCGGCCCGCGCGGGCGCGGGTTCCCAATATCCGGGAGCGCCATCCCGCAGAGTTGACCTCTGGGTCGGCGCGGCACTACCGTCGGCGAGGTGCAGCCCTGTGTTCTTGCCAGCACCCGAGTACTTCGCGAGCGCGTCGACGCCTAGGAGAGACCGTCGACGCGCCACCCTCGCCCGCCTTGCCGGCGGCGGGGGTTTTTTCATGTCCTGAAACGAGACCTGCGAGGCAGCCGAGATGACCACCGCCAGCCCACGATCCGGCCCAGCGCCCGGAGCGCCCAAACCCGCGCCCCCGAAGCCCGCGCCACCGGCCGGCCGGACCCTGCGCCCGGCGAGCGAGCCGATCTCGGTCACCGGCGCCCAGTCGCTGGTCCGCGCGCTCGAGGCCGTCGGTTGCGAGATCGTCTTCGGCATCCCGGGCGGCGCGATCCTGCCCGCCTATGACCCGCTGCTCGACTCGACCCTGCTGCGGCACGTGCTGGTGCGCCACGAGCAGGGCGCAGGACACGCCGCGGCCGGATACGCGCAGGCCAGCGGCAAGGTCGGCGTGTGCATGGCGACCTCGGGCCCCGGCGCGACGAACCTGGTCACGCCGATCTGTGACGCGCACATGGACTCCGTGCCGATCGTGGCCATCACCGGCCAGGTGCCCCGGCCGATGATCGGTAGCGACGGCTTCCAGGAGGCCGACATCCGCGGCATCACCATGCCGATCACAAAGCACAACATCCTCGTGTTGGACCCGGCGGAGATCCCGCAGGCCATCGCCGAGGCGTTCCACCTCGCCGGCACCGGCCGGCCCGGCCCGGTGTTGGTGGACATCCCCAAGGACGTGCTGCAGGCCAAGACCACGTTCCACTGGCCGCCGGAGATGAAACTGCCCGGTTACCGGCCGACCACCCGGCCGCACGGCAAGCAGATCCGCGAGGCCGCCAAGCTCATCGCCGGCGCACACCGACCGGTGCTCTACGTCGGCGGTGGCGTGATCAAGGCCGAGGCCTGCGCCGAGCTGCGCGCGCTCGTCGAGCTGACCGGCGCGCCGGTCGTGACCACGCTGATGGCCCGCGGGGCGTTCCCGGACAGCCACCCGCAGCACGTCGGGATGCCCGGCATGCACGGCACGGTGGCCGCGGTCGCCGCCATGCAGAAGTCCGACCTGCTGGTGGCTCTCGGTGCCCGCTTCGACGACCGGGTCACCGGCCAGCTGTCCACCTTCGCGCCGGACGCCGCCATCGTGCACGCCGACATCGACCCCGCTGAGATCTCCAAGAACCGCAGGGCGGACGTGCCGATCGTCGGTGACGCCAAGGAGGTGATCACCGAGCTGATCGAGGCGATGCGGGTGGAGCACGCCGAGGGCACGCCGACAGACCTCACCGCCTGGTGGTCGCAGCTCAACGCACTGCGCGAGACGTTCCCGCTGGGCTACGACTGGCCGGCGGACGGCTCGCTGTCGCCGGAGTACGTGATCGAGCGCATCGGGCAGATCGCCGGCCCGGACGCGCTGTACGTCGCGGGCGTCGGCCAGCATCAGATGTGGGCCGCCCAGTTCGTCCGGTACGAGAACCCGCGCACCTGGCTCAACTCGGGCGGGCTCGGGACGATGGGTTACGCGGTGCCGGCGGCGATGGGCGCCAAGATGGCGCTGCCGGAGGCCACGGTGTGGTGCATCGACGGCGACGGCTGCTTCCAGATGACCAACCAGGAGCTGGCTACCTGCGCGATCGAGAACATCCCGATCAAGGTCGCTGTGATCAACAACGGCAACCTCGGCATGGTCCGGCAGTGGCAGAACCTCTTCTACTCCGAGCGGTACAGCCAGACCGATCTCGGGACGCACTCGCGGCGGATCCCGGACTTCAAGCTGCTCGCCGAGGCGATGGGCTGCGTCGGCATGCGCTGCGACTCGCGGGACCAGGTCGACGACGTCATCAACGCCGCGATGGAGATCAACGACAAGCCGGTCGTGATCGACTTCGTGGTCGGCGCCGACGCCCAGGTGTGGCCGATGGTCGCAGCCGGGACCAGCAACGACGAGGTCATGGCCGCCCGCGGCATCCGGCCGCTCTTCGACGAGGACGACGTCTGATGGACAGGCATACCTTGTCGGTGCTGGTGGAGAACAAGCCCGGCGTGCTGGCCAGGGTCGCCGGGCTGTTCAGCCGGCGCGGCTTCAACATCGACTCGCTTGCGGTCGGCCCGACCGAGAACCCCGAGGTCTCGCGGATGACCATCGTGGTCGCCGTGGAGGACCTTCCGCTCGAGCAGGTCACCAAGCAGCTCAACAAGCTGATCAACGTGCTCAAGATCGTCGAGCTGGACCCCGAGGTGTCGGTACAGCGCGAGCTGCTGCTGGTCAAGGTGCGCGCCGACGCGACCGTCCGCAGCCAGGTGCTGGAGACCGCCCAGCTCTTCCGGGCCAAGGTCGTCGACGTGTCACCGGACGCGCTGACGATCGAGGCCACCGGCACGGCGGACAAGCTCGACGCGCTGCTGCGCATGCTGGAGCCCATCGGCATCCGGGAGATGGTGCAGTCCGGCATGGTCGCCGTCGGCCGTGGCCCCCGATCCATCACCGCCGCCAGCAGCGTCCGGTGAACCCCACCACCCCCATCGGTACGAACGGCACTTTCGTCCGATAGGGCCGTCCACAAGCGCCGTTCGCTCGGCTGACCAACGAAGGGACCAGCGCGATGAGCGCGAACATCTACTACGACGACGACGCCGACCTGTCGATCATCCAGGGCCGCAAGGTGGCCGTCATCGGCTACGGCAGCCAGGGCCACGCGCACGCGCTGAGCCTGCGCGACTCGGGCGTCGACGTGCGCGTCGGGCTGCTCGAGGGCTCGAAGTCGCGGGCCAAGGCCGCCGACGAGGGGCTGCGCGTCGTGACACCCGCCGAGGCGTCCGCCGAAGCCGACCTGATCATGCTGCTGGCGCCGGACACCAAGCAGCGCCACATCTACGCCGCCGACATCGCGCCCAACCTCAACTCCGGTGACGCGCTGTTCTTCGGCCACGGCTTCAACATCCGCTACGGCCTGATCTCGCCGCCGTCGGACGTCGACGTGGCGATGGTCGCGCCGAAGGGCCCCGGCCACCTAGTGCGCCGCCAGTTCGTCGACGGCAAGGGCGTGCCCTGCCTGATCGCCGTGGAGCAGGACGCCACCGGTGCGGCCAAGGCGCTGGCGCTGTCCTACGCCGCCGGCATCGGTGGAGCACGCGCGGGCGTCATCGAGACGACGTTCACCGAGGAGACCGAGACCGACCTGTTCGGCGAGCAGACCGTGCTGTGCGGTGGCGCGACGTCGCTGGTCCAGGCCGGTTTCGAGGTGCTCACCGAGGCCGGCTACGCCCCGGAGATCGCCTACTTCGAGTGCCTGCACGAGCTGAAGCTGATCGTCGACCTGATGTACGAGGGCGGCATCGCCGGCATGCGGTACTCGATCTCCGACACCGCGGAGTACGGCGACCTGACCCGCGGCCCGCGGGTGATCACGCCCGCGGTGAAGGACGAGATGCGGCGGATCCTGACCGAGATCCAGGACGGCAGCTTCGCGAAGGAGTGGGTGGACGAGGACGACGCCGGCCGGCCCAACTTCACCAAGCTGCAGCAGGCCGGGACCGAGCACCCGGTCGAGCAGGTCGGCGGGAAGCTGCGCGGGCTGATGTCGTGGGTGTCCGGCCCGCCGTCCTAGCCCTAATAGCCGCCCCTAGTAGCCGCCGCTCCCGCCGGTGTCGGCCGGCGCGGTGGTGGTGGCCGCGCCGCCGCCCGCCGCGCCGACGACCAGGGCACCCTTCATCCGCGGGTGGATGGAGCAGATGAAGCTGTAGCGCCCGGCCTTGCTCGGGGCGGTGAACGTCGCGGTCTCGCCTTGCTTGAGGTTCGCGGTCTTGAAGCTGCCGTCGTCGGCGACCACGTTGTGCGGCATCGAGTCGTTGTTGACCACAGTCACGGTGGCGCCCGGCGCGACCGTGAGCTCACCGCCGAAGGCGAAGTTGGCGATCGTGATCGTGCTGGCGGCGGCCGATCCGGCGCCGGAGGACGCGCTTCCGCTCGCGGATGTCGCGCTGGGGCTGCTGCCGCAGCCGACGAGCAGGGC
>JACDBJ010000491.1 GCA_013695005.1 Pseudonocardiales bacterium | reverse complement strand
ACCGGCCGTCGCGCTGCCGGCCACTGCACCGCCCGCCGCGCGGCCACGGCACGGCATGCCGGACTGCCCGGACGTCGCGATCCTGGAGCGTGCCGTCGCTTCCCCGCTCATCGTCAAGACCAAGCCGGCGCCTGCGGCCCTGGTCGCGGCCCCGCGGCGCGGGCGGTTCGTGGTCAAGGCCGTGGTGGTCGCCATGCTGCTGGCGCTGGTGTCCGGTGGGGTCGCCGCCGTCGCGATGGACAAGGTCGTGACGATCACCGTCGACGGCAAGGACCGCACCGTGCACACCTTCGCCGGCGACGTCGCCGGCGCGTTGGACTCCGCCGGGCTTGCGGCCACCGATCGCGACCGCCTCGAGCCGGCAGGCGCCACCGAGCTGGCCAGCGGTGACCAGATCATCTTCAAGCGGGCCCGGCTGCTGACCCTGGTCGAGGGCACGCACCGGCGGCAGGTCTGGACCACGGCGACGACCGTCGAGGAGGCGCTGCGCGGGATGGGCGTGCAGGCCGACCCTGCGCATCTGTCGCAGCCACTGGACAGCGAAATCCCTGTCGAGGGCACCGACCTGGAGCTGCGGGTCCCGCGCGAGGTCACGCTGACCGACGGCCAGAGCCCTCCGCGCACGCTCACGACCACCGCCGGCACGGTCGCCTCGTTGCTCAGCGAGCAGGGCGTCCCGCTCGGCCCGGATGACGTCGCGGTGCCGAGTGCCGATTCGCCGTTGGCCAACGGCGCCGCCGTGCAGGTCGTGCGCAACGGCACAGGCGAGATCATCGAGACCAAGCCGATGCCGCCGCCGGAGCAGACCGTCGAGGATCCGACGCTGTCCAAGGGGCGCAAGCTGACCGAGGACCCGGGGGAGCCGGGCGAGCAGTTCGTCGTCTACCGCGTCGTGGCGCAGGGCGGCAAGGACATCAGCCGCGAGCAGATCCGGGCCGGTGTCAGCAAGTTGCCGAAGTCGAAGGTCGTCAAGATCGGGACCAACCCGAACTCCGCTCCCGGGGTCGCCGACGGCAGCGTGTGGGACCGCCTGGCGTTCTGCGAGTCGACCAACAACTGGGCGATCAACTCCGGCAACGGGTACTACGGCGGGGTTCAGTTCGACAACCTGACGTGGAAGCAGTACGGCGGCCACCAGTACGCCCCGCGCGCCGACCTCGCCACCCGCGAGGAGCAGATCGCGATCGCCACCAAGGTGCGGGACGCCCGCGGTGGGTACGGCTCGTGGCCGGGGTGCGCGAAGAAGCTCGGCCTGCCGACCTAGCCTGCGAGGGTGAGTCCGTCGACCGAGCCGCCGGCGTCTCGGCTACTGGGTCCGGCCGACATCCGCGCGCTTGCGGACGAGCTGGGGCTGCGGCCCACCAAGCGCCTGGGGCAGAACTTCGTCCACGACGCCAACACTGTCCGCCGGATCGTGGCCACGGCGGAGTTGGCGCCGGACGACGTAGTGCTCGAGGTGGGCCCGGGGCTGGGCTCGCTGACACTCGCACTGCTGCCGCACGTCGCGGCGGTGCACGCCGTGGAGGTCGACCTGGTGCTGGCCGGGGCCTTGCCCGCGACCGTCGCGCAGCGGGCGCCCGAGCTGGCCGACCGGCTGGTGGTGCACGCCGTAGACGCCATGGCGCTGCACGCTGCGGACCTCGCCGGCCAGTCGACCGCCTTGCCGACCGCACTGGTGGCGAACCTGCCCTACAACGTCGCGGTGCCCGTCGTGCTGCACCTGCTCGCCGAGTTGCCGACGCTGCGGCACGGGTTGGTCATGGTGCAGGCCGAGGTGGCCGACCGGCTGGCGGCAGGTCCGGGCAGCCGCACCTACGGCGTGCCAAGCGTGAAGCTGGCCTGGTACGCCTCCGCCCGCCGCGCCGGGTCGGTGCCGCGGACGGTGTTCTGGCCGGTGCCCGGGGTCGACTCGGCGCTGCTGCGCTTCGAGCGCCGGGATCCGCCCGGCGGTGCCGACCGGCCCGCGGTGTTCGAGCTGGTGGACGCGGCGTTCGCGCAGCGGCGCAAGGC
>JACDBJ010000462.1 GCA_013695005.1 Pseudonocardiales bacterium | reverse complement strand
CTCTAGGGCGGCCGGGGCCAGGGGTTCGCATCGTGCGGCTCCTGTTCCGTTCGTGCGCCGCGGTGGCGTGACAACCGCCGCCGCCGTGACGACTGCGGCCACCGCAGCCACCGTCGTCGTCGGTGGCGCGGTGATGGTCGTTTCACAAGACCCAGCGCCCAGCGTCGAGAGCACCAGCAGCGCCATGCGACTCGTCGAGAGCGCGGGCGCCAACATGAGCTCGGGCGCCAACATGGGCGCGCCCGCAACGGTCGTACCGGTGTCCGACGGCCTCGAACAGGTCGACGCGGCCTCGCTGGTCAAGGCCGCAGGGCTCGCCCAGAAACAGGCGCAGGAGCAGGCCCAGCAGCAGGTGAAGGCCGCCGAGCTGGCCTGCCCGCCCAACGCCGCCGGCTTCGGCTCGGTAAAGCCCTGGGTCGCATCGGCCGGCTACTACCTGCGCTGCAAGTTCGACGTCAAGTCGATCGGCGGCGTCGCGGGGCGGTCCGGCGTATCCGACCATCCCCTTGGTCTCGCGCTGGACTTCATGGTCGACCGCGGCACCGGAGACGCGCTGGCTGACTGCGCTCTGCGCAACAAGGCTGCGCTGGGGATCACCTACGTGATCTGGCGGCAGCGGATCAACTACGGCAACGGCTGGCAGTTCATGTCGGACCAAGGCGGCGCGACGGCCAACCACTACGACCACGTGCACATCTCGTTCGCGCCTCGGGCCGGCGGCGGCTCACCGCAGTGCGGCGTCGGCTCCGCCTGACCCGTCCGGCGGTCAGAGCCGCTCGGCGATCAACTCCTGGACGGCCTTGCGGGCGTCATGGATCTGCGACTTCACCGTGCCGAGCGGAACGGCCAGCTGGCCCGCGATCTCGTCGTAGCTGAGCTGGGAGATGTCGCGCAGCACGAACGGCGCCACCAGGTGCGGCCGGTCCGCTTCGAGACGTGCTACGGCGTTCAGCAGGTCCAGGCGCGAGCCCGCGATGACGCTGGTCGTGCGTGGGTCGGCTCGCAGTGCCAGCAGCTCGTCGTCGCTGAACTGCCGGTCCGCCCGCCTCTTGAGCGAGCGGTAGGTGCTCAGCGCACTGTTGGAGACGACCGTGTGCAGCCAGGTGCTGAACGTGCTACGCCATTGGAAGCCCGGCAGCTTCTCGGCGACCCGCAGCAGCGCGTCCTGGCAGGCCTCCTCGGCGTCCTGTACGCAGGGCAGGAAACGTCCGCAACGCCGGAGCACCTCGGGCTGGATGCGGCGCAGCAGCTGGTCCATGGCAGCCCGATCACCGGCGGCGGCCAGTGCCGCGAGGCGCTCGACGTCGTCCCCCAGCATCGATTCCTCGATCATCGTCGGCCGGTGTTGCGGGAGGCGATCGTAGCGGCCGATGATGGCGTTGTGGCACGGTGGCGGGCGGCTATCCCGGCGTTGGATGGGTAGGCCGTTCGGGGTACCGTTGCTGGTCGCGGGGGCGACGTCCCATCGGGACGATGCGTGAGGGGGTAATTGGTGGCCGAGTCAGACGATCCAGTCATCGTCGGCGGCTGGTCGATGTCGGCGTACCGCAGGCTCAGCCCGTGGAAGCGCTTCACGGCCGCGCTGCCCATGCGCACCGCGCTGACCGGTGTCGGGCTCGTGTGGCTGCTCGGCTGTGTGTGGTCCTTCGAGGAGCAGACGAACTTTGCGGCGGCCAAGGGATTCACCTTGCCCTGGCTGTTGCCGCTGGTCATCGACGGTCTGGCCGCGGCGATGGCCGGCGTCGCCTACGCGGCGTCGTTGGACGCCCGGCCCGCCATCCCGGCTCGCATCGCCACCGCGCTCGCGGTGGCCGCCAGTGCCACCTCCAACGGCGTATGGGCCTCCGAACGCGCCGGCGCGGACATCGCCACCATCGCGCTCGCGGTGGGCATCCCGGTGGCTGCCAACGTGGCTTTCGAGGTGCTGCTGTCCGAGATGCGGCGCCAGATCCAGCGCAGACGCGGCCAGCGGCCCCCGGTGGCCATCCCGTACCCGCGATTCGTCCGGATCGTGCTGTCGCCGTTCAAGACGTTCTTCGCATGGCGCC
>JACDBJ010000428.1 GCA_013695005.1 Pseudonocardiales bacterium | reverse complement strand
GCTCCGGTGCGGTCGCGCGGGCGTTGGCCGGGACCGGCCACGCTGTCAGCACGCTGTCCCGGCTGGACCTCGCCGCGGCCGCCGAGGGCAGCATGCTCGGCGCGTACCAGTTCGTCGAGTACAAGACCAACGGCAACGGCAAGGAGCCGGTGGGGCGGGTCGGTCTGCTGGCCGACGCCACGAACGGCAGCGGGGACGACTCCGCCGTGCTGCGCCGTGCGGTCGCGATCGCGGCGGCGGTCCGGACCGCTCGTGACCTGGTGAACACCCCGCCCAACGACCTCTACCCCGCCAGCTTCGCCGACCGCGCCCGGCAGCTGGCGACCGACGCCGGCCTGGAGGTCGAGGTCCTCGACGAGGCCGCGCTCGCGCAGGGCGGCTACGGCGGTGTGCTCGGCGTCGGTGGCGGGTCGTCGCGGCCGCCGAGGCTGGTGCGGCTGCGCTGGTCGGGCGGCGACTCCCCCCGCGCGTCGGTGGCGCTCGTCGGCAAGGGGATCACCTTCGACACCGGCGGGATCTCGATCAAGCCGGCGCAGAACATGGACGCAATGACCTCGGACATGTCCGGCGCCGCCGCGGTCATCGCCACCGCGGTGCTGGCCGCGCAGCTCGAGCTGCCGGTCACGGTCACCGCGACCGTTCCGATGGCCGAGAACATGCCGTCGGCCACCGCGTACCGGCCCGGGGACGTGCTGAGGATGTACGGCGGCAAGACCGTCGAGGTGCTCAACACCGACGCCGAGGGCCGGCTGATCCTGGCCGACGCCATCGTCAGGGCCGCCGAGGACTCACCGGACTACCTGATCGAGACGTCAACGCTGACCGGCGCGCAGCTCGTCGCACTCGGCACCCGCACCGCCGGCGTGATGGGCAGCGACGAGCTCCGCGACCGGGTCGCGGAACACGCAAAGGTGACCGGCGAGGGCGGCTGGGCGATGCCGCTGCCAGAGGAGCTGCGTGGCGACCTGGACTCGAAGCTGGCCGACCTGGCCAACATCACCAACCACCGCTGGGGCGGGATGTTGGCCGCCGGTGTGTTCCTGCGGGAGTTCGTGCCCGACGAGCTGGCCTGGGCGCACATCGACGTCGCGGGTCCGGCGTTCAACACCGGTAAGCCGTGGGGGTACACCGGCAAGGGAGCCACCGGGGTGCCGGTGCGCACGCTGGCCGCGGTGCTGACGGACATCGCCGAGAACGGCTAGGGCTGCTACATCAGGTCGCCCCGGCGGTCGCGCTTGCCCCGCCGCCTGGCGTCGTAGTCGCGCATCCGCTGCGGGTATCCGACGATCTGGACGTCGTACACCGGGATCTTCAGCGACTTCGCCAGCTTGCGCGCGCCGTCCGGTCCGTCGATGCGGCGCCTGGTCCACTCGCCGTCCACGGCGACCAGCACGACCGTGGTCTCCGTCACGGTCGTCTTCGGCTCGACGAACGCCTCGACCCCCTGGTGCGCCTGCGCCCACTGACGGAGGTGGTCGGTGTCGCTGCCCTGCGCCGTGCGCACCAGGCCTGGCCTGCTCCTTCGTACCCGGCTGAACATGCCCACCCCGTCTACCTCCTGCGATCCGCTCGCAGCTACAACGCACGAGCGAGGTCATTTTCTCCCGGCACCGAGGGTGCTCCCACTCCGCCTCCGTACGGCTGCGAGTGACAAGATGGCATAGGCCGCTAGGTACCGGGGCGAGGAGAGCAGCATGGCCGAGCGTGACGCCGACCTGGTGATCCTGGGCGGCGGATCCGGCGGGTACGCATGCGCGCTGCGCGCGGCTGAGCTCGGACTGAGCGTCACGCTGGTCGAGCAGGACAAGCTGGGCGGCACCTGCCTGCACTACGGATGCATTCCGACCAAGGCGTTGCTGCATGCCGCCGAGGTCGCCGACGCCGCGCGCGACGGCGACGCCATCGGCGTCAAGAGCTCGCTGGCCGGCATCGACATGGCCGGGGTGAACTCCTACAAGGACGGCGTGGTCGCCCGGCTCTACAAGGGCCTGCAGGGCCTGGTCAGCTCACGCGGGATCACCTACGTGGAGGGCAGCGGCCGGTTCGTCGCGCCCAACGCGGTCGAGGTCGACGGTCAGCGCATCACCGGCCGGCACGTCGTGCTTGCCACCGGCAGCTACCCCCGCAGCCTGCCCGGCCTCGACATCGGTGGCCGGATCGTCACCAGCGAGCAGGCGCTGACGCTCGACGAGGTGCCCGAGCGCGTCGTGGTGCTCGGCGGCGGGGTGATCGGGGCGGAGTTCGCCAGCGTCTGGCGCTCCTTCGGCGCCGACGTGACGATCGTCGAGGCCCTGCCGCATCTGGTGCCGAGTGAGGACGAGTTCTGTTCCAAGCTGCTCGAGCGCGCGTTCCGCAAACGCCGGATCATGTTCAAGACCGGCGTGAAGCTGACCGGTGCCCAGCAGGGCGAGCGCGGGGTGAGCGTCGGTCTGGACTCCGGCGAGCAGCTCGACGCCGACCTGCTGCTGGTCGCGGTCGGCCGCGGACCGAACACCGCGGGGCACGGCTACGAGGAGGCCGGGGTCACGCTCGACCGTGGCTTCGTCGTCACCGACGACCGGCTACGCACCAACCTGCCCGACGTGCACGCGGTCGGTGACATCGTTCCCGGCCTGCAGCTGGCGCACCGCGGCTTTGCGCAGGGTATCTTCGTCGCCGAGGACATCGCCGGGCTCGCCCCGCCGCCGATCGACGAGGCGGGCATCCCGCGGGTCACCTACTGCGAGCCGGAGGTGGCCTCGGTCGGGTTGACCGAGGCAGCCGCCAGGGAGCGCTACGGCGAGGTACACACGCTGACCTACGACCTCGCGGGCAACGGCAAGAGCCAGATTCTGCGTACGTCCGGGGCGGTCAAGCTGGTCAAGGCCGGCGCCGAGGGTGTCACCGGGCCGGTCGTCGGCGTGCACATGGTCGGCGCACGGGTCGGCGAGTTGATCGGCGAGGCCCAACTGATCTACAACTGGGACGCGACCGCCGAGGACGTGGCCGCGTTGATTCATGCCCACCCGACCCAGACCGAGGCACTGGGCGAGGCCCACCTCGCCCTGGCCGGCAAGCCCCTGCACGCCCACGGCTGACCCACCCCGCTGACTAGGAGCGCATCACCTGCCATGGCCTTCTCCGTCCAGATGCCCCCGCTCGGGGAGAGCGTCACCGAGGGAACGGTGACCCGCTGGCTCAAGAACGAGGGCGACCGCGTCGAGGTGGACGAGCCGCTGCTGGAGATCTCGACCGACAAGGTCGACACCGAGATCCCCTCGCCCGCCGCCGGTGTGCTGCAGCGCATCGTGGTCGGGGAGGACGAGACGGTGGGGGTCGGCGCCGAGCTGGCCGTCATCGGCGACGGCGCGGCATCCGACGGTGGTGACGGGCAGGCACCCGCGGCCGCCGCTGATGCGCAGCCCGCAGCCGAGCCGGAGCCAGAGCCGGCGTCGGTGCCTGAGCCGGAGCCGGAGCCGTCTACGGCGGAGACGTCCGAGGCGGAGCCGACTGCGCCTGGCTCGACCGAGGTCGACGAGCAGCCGGCAGCACCCGAACCCCAAGGGGCAACCGAGGCCCCGACTGCCGGGGTGGCCTCGGACAACGGAGCGTCCGGCGGAACGCCGGTCACCATGCCCGCGCTCGGCGAGAGCGTCACCGAGGGCACCGTGGTGCGCTGGCTCAAGCAGGTCGGCGACGTCGTCGAGATCGACGACCCGCTCGTCGAGATCTCGACCGACAAGGTCGATACCGAGATCCCGTCGCCGGTGGCCGGCACACTGCTGGAGGTCACCGTCGAGGAGGAGCAGGTCGTGCCCGTCGGCGGCCAGCTCGCGGTGATCGGAGCGGAGTCGTCGGCCGGTGCGGCGTCCACGCCGACGACGAGCGCCCCGCCTCCGCCGGAGCCGCAGGCCAGTCCGGAACCCGAGCCGGCTGAGACGCAGGCCGTCCCGGTGCCGCCCGCCCCGCCCCCGCCAC
>JACDBJ010000408.1 GCA_013695005.1 Pseudonocardiales bacterium | reverse complement strand
ACGTCGGCCCGCCACGACGCGCCGCCGCGCACCCACACCGGCAGCCTCGCCGCGCGGGCCGCCGCCACCGTCATCGGGTCGTCGGCGTTGGCGATCACTACCGCTCCGGGGAGCCGGGCGAGTGCGTCACCGATCGCCGCCGCGGTCTGACGGACCTCGGAGGTCCGGTCGAGCTGATCACGGGTCAGGTTGAGCAACACCACGACGGCCGGGTCGACCGCGTCGGCCACGGCGGCAAGGTGCAGCTCGTCCACCTCGAGCACCGCGAACGGGGCGTCGCGGCGCCTCGCCAGTGCGGCGATCACACCGTCGGCCATGTTCGAGCCACTGTCGTTGTGTGCCACCGACCCGGCCGTTCCCAGCGCGGCGGCCACGAGGTGGCTGGTGGTCGTCTTGCCGTTCGTGCCGGACACCAGCACGACGCGGCGGCCGGCGGCCAGGTTCGACAACGCCGTGGCGTCGAGCCGCATCGTGACCCGGCCGCCGATCATCGAACCCGCACCGAGCCCGAGCCGCCGGGACAGCGCAGCCGCCGCCAACCCGGCGTGCGCCGCGACCCACGTCAGCGGCGGTAAGCCCCCAGCCATGTCCGACCGCCCCTCCTCCAGGAACGTCCCCTACTGCACTTAGATGCGCGAACTACTCCTTTTGTTGGCTCCCTCGCACCGTCGGCCTAAGAGGGCGCGACCCTGCACTGTCCCGCAATAAGGGAGGCAGTGTCCTCTTAATCAGTCCGCGATGGCGGACAACGCGCGGGTCGTCGTCGACAAGCCGCACACTGCCGGGTGCCCGCTGAACGTGCGATGAAAGCCGCCGCGCGGAAATGGGGCTGGCCGGGTACCGCGTGGTAGGCATGGCGCCATGCCAGTTCCGGGCAACCCCGCGGTGCCGGACGAGCCGGCCGGCGGCGAGCTGTTCGTCACCGACGCGTACCGCCGGTCCTTCGACGCCACCGTCGTCGAGCTGGACCGCGAGCAGGGCCGGGTGGCGCTGGCCAGGACGGCGTTCTACCCCGGCGGCGGTGGTCAGCCGCATGACCTCGGCGAGCTGCGCTGGGGCGACGGGGTTGCTCCGGTAGTGCGGGTCAAACGCGAGCAGGGGCATATCTGGCACTGGCTCGACGCCGCCGGGCTCGACGAGCTGCCGGCGCCGGGCGCGGAGGTGCACGGCGAGCTGGACTGGGCCAGGCGGCACCTGCTGATGCGCACCCACACCGCGTTGCACATCCTGTGCGGGGTGATCTGGGCGGAGTTCCAGGTCGCAGTCACCGGCGGCAACATGGACCCGGGCAAGGGCCGGCTGGACTTCCCGCTGGACGCGATGTCCACCGAGCTCGGCGAGCGGATGGAGCGCCGGATCAACGAGGAGATCCAGCGCGCCCGCGAGGTGGTAGTGGACTTCATGGGTCGGTCCGAGGCCGACCTCGACCCGGCGCTGATCCGGACGGCCGCCGGCCTGATCCCGCGCGAGATCGATCCGCTGCGGGTGATCGACATCGTCGGGCTGGACCGGCAGGCCGACGGCGGGACGCATGTGGCGAGCACCGCCGACGTCGGGCGGGTGGCCGTGGTCGGAACGGAGTCCAAGGGCAAGGGCAACAAGCGAATCCGGCTCGAGGTGCGCGACGCCGGCCAGGCGTAGCGTTCGCGGCATGGGGACCATCGTCAGCTTCCAGGCCCACCCCGACGACGAGTCGATCACCACTGCGGCGACCGTCGCGAAGGCCGCGGCGGCCGGCCATCGGGTGGTCACCGTGTTCGCCACCCGCGGTGAGCTGGGACAGCCGGTACCCGGTGTGCTCGCCGATGGGGAGCAGCTGTCGTTACGGCGCTCGGCGGAGGTCTACGAATCGGCGGCGGCGCTGGGAAGCAAGAGAGTGGAGTTCCTCGGCTACGTCGACTCCGGGATGATGGGCGAGCCGACCACCGACGCGCCGTACTGCTTCTGGCAGGCCGACGTCGAGCACGCCGCCCGCCGGCTCGCGCTCATCCTCGAAGAGGAGCAGCCCGACGTACTGACCGTGTACGACGACAACGGCGGCTACGGCCATCCCGATCACATCCAGGTGCACCGGGTCGGGATGCGGGCCGCCGAGCTCGCCGGGGTACCCGTCGTCGCCCAGCACACGTTCAACCGTGACTACTTCCAGCGGCTCCTGGCTCAGGCGGCAGAGAACCGGGAACCCGTGGAGGGCACGCCACCCGACCTGGGCGAGGAGTTCGGCAAGCCGGAGGCCGAGATCACCCACTCGGTTGACGGCACGGAGTTCGCCGCGGCGAAGCGTGCGTCGATGCTCGCCCACGCCAGCCAGATCGGTCCGGACCACTTCATGTTGACGCTGCCGGACGAGGCGTTCGCCGTGGGCTTCGGCATCGAGTGGTACGTCATCGACCCGATACCGGGACCCGACGCACCGCAGCTCTTCAACGACCTGTTCGCGCCGATCCACTAAGCGAGCGCTCGGGGCGGTGCCGTGGGGCGCCGCGAGGCGTCGCCGACTACGATC
>JACDBJ010000400.1 GCA_013695005.1 Pseudonocardiales bacterium | reverse complement strand
GGCCGGCACGCCGTCCGCCGGTGCGCCGACCGCCTCGCGACGGCTCCTCGTCGATGTGCTCGGCGGCCAGCCCGGCGCGGGTCCGCTGACCCAGCGGCAGCCGGCCGGTCGAGCTCTGTTCGATGTCCAGGTCGGAGAACAGGTGTGCCGACGTCGAGTAGGTCTCCACCGGCTCGGCGATGTCGAGCCCGAGCTCCTGGCTGATCAGGCGCCAGCGCGGCATGTCGTCCCAGTCCACCAGCGTGACCGCCAGGCCGGTCTTGCCGGCGCGGCCGGTGCGGCCGATGCGGTGGATGTAGGTCTTGGCGTCCTCGGGGCATTGGTAGTTCACGACGTGGGTGACGTCGGTGACGTCGATCCCGCGGGCCGCGACGTCGGTCGCGACGAGCACGTCGACCTTGCCGGAGCGGAACGCCCGCAGCGACTGCTCGCGGGCGCCTTGGCCCAGGTCACCGTGCACCGCCGCGACCGCGAAACCGCGGTCGGCGAGGTCGTCGGCTACCCGCTGCGCGGTCCGCTTGGTGCGCGTGAAGATCATCGTGAGACCGCGGTCCTTGGCCTGTAGCACCCTGGCCAGCAGCTCGACCTTGTCCATCGCGTGCGCCCGGTAGACGACCTGGCGGGTGCGCTCGTGGATCGCGCCGGCGTCGGCCTCTTCCGCCCGGATGTGGGTCGGCCGGTTCAGGAACGTCCGGGACAGCGTGATGATCGGGCCCGGCATGGTGGCCGAGAACAGCATCGTCTGACGCTGGTCGGGCACCATCCGCAGGATCCGCTCGACGTCGGGCAGGAAGCCCAGGTCTAGCATCTCGTCGGCCTCGTCGAGCACCAGCGCGCCGACCGCGCCGAGCACGAGGTGGCCCTGCTCGGCGAGGTCGAGCAACCGGCCGGGCGTGCCGACCACGATCTCGACGCCGCGGCGCAGCGCCGCGATCTGCGGCTCGTAGGGGCGGCCGCCGTAGATCGACAGCGCCCGCACGCCGAGGTGCTTGCCTGCCACGGCCAGGTCGTTGGTGACCTGCACACACAGCTCGCGCGTCGGCACGACGACCAGCGCCTGCGGGGGTCGCGGCTCTGCGCCCATCGGCGGGGTGATCCGCTGCAGCATCGGCACGCCGAAGCCGAGGGTCTTGCCCATGCCGGTGCGGGCCTGGCCGATGACGTCCTCGCCGGCCAGCGCCAGCGGAAGCGTCAGCTCCTGGATGGCGAACGTGCGCTCGATGCCGACATCGTTCAGCGCTTGCACGATCTCGGGGCGCACGCCGAGCTCGGAGAAGGTGGGGGAGTCCGGCTTGACGGGGGCGCCGGCGTGTAGTGGCTCTACTTCGACCTCTAGGTCGTCTTCGATCGTGCCTTCGGTTGGGTTGTCGGTTTCCACGGTCAGAACAATCGCCTCTCTCCAGCGCACAGTGGCCTGGGGCGGCTCGTCGACCGCCGCTGCCGTGAGGCCGCTGGGCGGGAGAGCCGACGGGCGCTGCACGCACCATGTCGGAACACGCCGTCAAGCCGGCGCGTCACCGTTCACTCTACCGGTCGAACATCCACCAGCCGCCGCGGCGCGCCTGTGGCGTCAACCACGCCTCACCGGGTCGGCGTCTGCGTCGATGTCACGGCGTGCTGGCCTAGGCTCCCGGCATGGGCATGGCTGACGTGGTGGGAGGCCCTGCGGGCCCCGGATCCGAACCGCCGGACCCGGCCACCGTCGACCTGCTCGGCATCCTCGCCTACGGGGAGCTGTCCGCCTTCGACCGGCTCGCCGAGGACGCCCGCACCGCTCCTACGATGACCGGCAGGGCGGCGCTGTCGTCGATGGCCGCCGCCGAGATCGGCCACTACCAACTGCTGGAGGAGCACCTCGTCCGGCTCGGGGTGTCCGTCGAGCAGGCGATGCTGCCGTTCGTTGCCCCGATCGACGCCTACCACGCCTCAACGGCTCCGCGCAGCTGGCTGGAGTCGCTGGTCAAGGCCTACGTCGGTGACGGGCTGGCCGCCGACTTCTACCGCGAGGTCGCCGGCTGGCTGCCCGATCCCACCAGCGGGCTGGTGCAGCGCGTTCTCGCCGACACCGGCCACAGCGCCTTCGCCGAGCGTGAGGTGCAGGCGGCGGTCGCGGAGAGCCGCCAGGTGCGCGACCGGCTCGCGCTGTGGGGGCGTCGGCTGCTCGGCGAGGCCGTCACCCAGGCCCAACACGTGATGGCCGAGCGCGACGAGCTCACCGCGTTCATCATCGGCGGGTCCGGCGACCTGGCCGGGATCGCCGGCTTGCTCAAGCGGGTGCAGACCAACCACGGCCGGCGCATGGTCACCCTCGGCCTCGCCTGAGCCGCGGGACTAGCCTGGGTGCCAAGCAGTACGTGAGACGTCAAAGCGGAGGCGTGGGAGTGGAAGTCAAGATCGGAATTGCGGACAGCCCGCGTGAGCTCATGGTGGCCAGCGAACAGTCGCAGGAAGAGGTCGAGGCGCTGGTCAGCGATGCGATGGGTGGGAAGGGCAGCCCCCTGCTCACGCTGATCGACGAGAAGGGGCGCAAGTTCGTCGTGCCCTCGACGAGGATCACCTACGTCGAGATCTCACCATCGGACAGCCGCCGGGTCGGCTTCGGCGTCGGCAACTGACGCCTGACCCGCCCGATCTGAGATCGTTCGTCCTGTTCATCGCCCTCTCCTCGTCGTGATCAGTGGAGCCGAGCCGCAACGGCGTCGGCGATTCGTGCGGCGTCCTTGGGGAAGCCGTGGAAGTTGCCCGAGGTGCGGTGGCTGAGCCGGCGCAACCCGGTGCACCAGAAGCCCGGAAGCTCGGTGGCGCCTCGGTGTGCCGGGGACGTCCGTCGCCATCGAGCAGTTCGGGAGCGAGCCAGGAGAAGTCGGCGGCGAATCCGGTGCACCACACCACGCCGCCGATCCCGGCCGACCCCAGCTCGACCACCGCCGGCGGGTCCAATGGGAAGGGCAGTTCGGCGTCGTCGCTTTCGGCGGGCGGTGCCGGCATCCCGCTGCGACTGATCGCCTCGTCCAACATCATGGATGACAACCGTGACAACCGGATCACCAACAGCGACAGATGTCCTGAAACCCACCCCCGACACATCACCTGAGACACGACACTTCCGCTGGGAGCAAGAAAGGCCACACGAGTGGCGGGCGGCGGCGGCTGTGAGTGGCGCTAGTCGTGGATAAGCGGGAAGCCGGCCAGGCCCTTCCAGGCCAGCCCGGCCATCAGCGCCACGGCTTCCTCGCGGGGTACGTCCGGGCCGGAGTCCAGCCAGTACTGCGCGGTGGCCTGGCTGATTCCGATCAGCCCGACGGCCAGTAGCCGGGCGCGCGGGGCGTCCAGGCCGGCGTCCTCGCTCACCACGCGCGCCACGAGGTCGATGCACTCGGTCAGCGCGCGGTCCACCACGGCGGCCGCCTCCGGCTCGCTGCGCAGGTCGGACTCGAAGATCAAGCGGAACGACTGGCCCTCACCGGCGACGAAGTCGAAGTAGGCCGCGACCGCCCCGTGCACCCGCAGCTTGTTGTCGTGGGTCCGCTCGATCGCGTCGCGCAGTCGGCCGACCAGCTCGTCCGCGTAGGTCCGCAGCAGCGCTTGGTACAGGTCGAGCTTGCCCGGAAAGTGCTGGTAGAGCACGGGCTTGCTAACGCCGGCCTTCTCGGCGATGTCGTCCATCCCCGCCGCGTGGTAGCCGTTCGCGGCGAACACGTCACGGGCCGCGCCGAGCAGCTGTGCCCGGCGGGCGTCGCGCGAGAGCCGCACACCCCGCGGCGCCGACGCGGTCTGCGGCGGTGCCGAGTCGGCCATCCGGTCCCACCTTCCGCTCGACTCGAGCAGACCCTACTGGCAGCAGGGCGACACCGGCTGGCACGTCGTGACGGCTTGGCTCATGCTCTGCGGATGGACAGCCTCATCCGGCCCGTCCAGGGCCACCCGGGCGTTCCGATGCTGGACGCCGACGCGTTGCCGCCGCTGGACCCGCACCTGCCGCCGTGGCCGGGCCGTGAGTTCGAGCTCGCTGGCGGCTCGCTGCACGTGCGGGACACACCCGGCCCACCGGGCGGCCCGACGGCGGTCTACCTGCACGGCCTGTCCGGGTCGGCGACCAACTGGACCGACGTTGCCGGCCTGCTGGGCTCGCGCGCCACCGGCGTGTCCGTGGACCTTCCGGGCTTCGGCCGCTCGGCCCCACCGGCGACCGGCCGCTACCGGCCGGCCGACCAGGCGGCCGCGACGGTCGCTCTGCTGGAGAGCCTGGACGAACCGGCGCACCTGCTGGGCAACTCGCTGGGCGGCGCCACCGCGCTGCTGGTCGCCGACGCCCGGCCGGACCTGGTGCGCACACTGACGCTGGTCTCGCCGGCCATGCCCGACCGCCGACCCGACCCGCGGCGCGTCTCCGACCCACGGCTCGTGTTCGCGATGCTGCCGCTGCTGGGCCGCCGGGCGCGGCGGGAGCTGATCGCGATGGCCCCGCGGGAACGCGTCGAGCAGGTCTTGCAGCTCTGCTTCGCCGACCCGCGGCGGGTGCCCGAGCACCGCATCGTGGAGGCCACCGAGGAGGCGATGGCTCGCGCCGGGGACACCTGGGCGACGCAGGCGTTGACGCGCTCGGCGGCCGGGCTGTTCCGGCTCTGGGTCAGCAGGGACTCGCTGTGGAAGGTCGCGGCGCGGGTACAGGCGCCCACCCTCGTCGTATGGGGTGGCCGGGATCGGGTGGTCTCCGCCCGGCTCGCCCAACGCACCGCCGCGGAGCTTCCGCACGGGCGGCTGCTGCTGCTGCCGATGTGCGGGCACGTCCCCCAGCTGGAGCAGCCCGAGACGGTGGCGCGTGCGGTTCTCGGTATGTGGGAGACCGCTGAGGCCGGCGACTGGTAGTTGGGAAGATCGAGCTTGTTCGCGGCGTTGACGCACACAGTGTGCGACACACACAGTCGCGAACAGCACGGCCCCAACCGCCGGACGTAGTCGAGGAGCTAGGACATGGCGTTAGCGCCGCTCGTGGAGCCAGCCGCAGAGCTGACCCGGGAGGAGGTCGGCCGCTACAGCCGGCACCTGATCATTCCTGACGTCGGGATGGACGGTCAGAAGCGGCTGAAGAACGCGAAGGTGCTGGTCGTCGGCGCCGGGGGGCTGGGCAGCCCGGCCCTGATGTACCTGGCCGCGGCCGGAGTGGGGACCCTGGGCATCCTCGACTTCGACGTTGTCGACGAGTCCAACCTGCAGCGCCAGATCATCCACGGGCAGTCCGACATCGACCGCCCCAAGGCCGATTCTGCGCGGGACTCGGTGCAGGAGATCAACCCGCTGATCGAGGTGCGGGTGCACAGGGAGCACCTGGACTCGTCCAACGCGTTGCACATCTTCGCCGACTACGACCTGATCCTGGACGGCACGGACAACTTCGCCACCCGGTACCTGGTCAACGACGCATGCGTGCTGCTCGGCAAGCCCTACGTGTGGGGCTCGATCTTCCGCTTCGAGGGCCAGGCGAGCGTGTTCTGGGCCGAGCCGACGGGCGGGCGGGAAGGCGTCCAGTACCGCGACCTCTACCCCGAGCCGCCACCGCCCGGCATGGTGCCCTCCTGCGCCGAGGGTGGTGTGCTCGGCGTGCTCTGCGCGTCGATCGGCTCGATCATGGTCACCGAAGCGATCAAGCTGATCACCGGGATCGGCGACACGCTGCTCGGCCGGCTGATGGTCTACGACGCCCTGGAGATGAGCTACCGGACGGTCCGGATCCGCAAGGACCCGCAGGGCGAGCCGATCACCGAGCTGATCGACTACGACGCGTTCTGCGGCGTGGTGAGCGATGACGCGCAGAACGCCGCCGCCGGACACACCATCACGGCGACCGAGCTCAAGGAGATGATCGACGCGGGCAAGGACTTCCAGCTCATCGACGTCCGCGAGCAGAACGAGTACGAGATCGTCTCGATCCCTGGTGCCCAGCTGATCCCCAAGGACCGGATCCTCTCCGGTGAGGTGCTCGCCGAGCTGCCACAGGACCGGCAGATCGTGCTGCATTGCAAGAGCGGGACGCGGTCGGCCGAGGCGCTGGCGGCGCTGCACAAGGCCGGCTTCTCCGACGCGATCCACGTCGGCAACGGCGTCCTGGGCTGGGTCCGGGACGTCGACACCTCGTTGCCGAGCTACTGAGCTACCGAGCTACCGAGCAACCCCAGGCCTGGCCGATTTCGGCTGGTCCAGGGGTTGCGCATGCCGCAACCAGAACGCACCTGCTGGTCTGGGTCAACGCGGGTGTTCCTGAGAGGCCGTGAGAGGCCGCAGATTCCCGTGAACGGATGACAGAGTGACCCGATTGGGGGTAGCCTCCACCCGGGTGGATCACTGATTACTGCCGGCCGGTCGGGGACGTGGCGCGGGAGCCAACCAGCGTCGTGCCTGCGTGGGCAACACGTTCGTGGAGGACCGGGGGTCGAGTTGGCTCGAAAATTTGTCCAGACGTGTGCCCTCGACGGTTGCGACGAAGTTATCCAGCCCACCGAAGGTCGTCCGCCCCGCAAGTACTGCTCCGCCGCACACCGCGCCGAAGCGCGCCGGCAGCACCGTACGGAGACTGCGGAAGTCGATCCGGAGCTGACCGCGGACGTCCCCATGAGTCCCCTCGATGAGGGCGCCGAACCGACCGACGCCGGTGCCCTTGACGACGTTCCGAACGCGCGGGCCGAGCCAGATGCGCCCGCCGCCCGACAGTTGTCACGATCCGGCCGGGGTCGTTCGGTGCCGTGGGAACCGGTTGCCTCACCCGCCGCGTCGCGTGCCAGGGC